>CBFDCL010000014.1:0-34236 GCA_965603295.1 uncultured bacterium
CACGGTCCGGTGGGAGTTGGGCAGTGCGTCGTCTGCCACACGAGCGGCAACCCCAAGCATCCCACGAAATCCGCGAAGACCGATTTCAAACTGCAGGTCGAAGGGGTCGAGCTCTGTTACCTCTGTCACGAATCCAAGGATGATCAGAAAGTTGTTCACGGCCCCATCGCAGAAGGGGACTGCATCTCCTGCCATGATCCGCACCAGTCCGACACGGAGAAACAGCTGACTTCAGCGACGACCAGCGAACTCTGTTTTTCCTGTCATACCGATAACAAGACGACCAAGAAAATGGTTCACGGCCCCGTGGCGGCCGGGGACTGCAACATCTGCCATAATCCCCATTCGGCGGCCTTTGCCGGCCTGGTGGAAATGGAGGGCGCCGAACTGTGTTTCCTTTGCCACCTGGACAAAAAGGACCAGTTCAACCTCAAATTCAAGCACGAACCGGTGGCCGAGGGCTGCAGCGATTGTCACAACGCTCACGCCACCGATTTTCCGTTCATGCTTGTCTCGGACGGGGAGACCCTCTGCCTCGATTGCCACACGGAGATGGATGAGCACCTGAAAGGGGCCAGCATCAAACATAGCGCCCTCGACCAGAAGAGCTGCACCGTATGTCATACGGCCCACGCATCCGATTACCCGCGCCAGCTCAAAGCATCTACCAAAAATATCTGCTACATGTGCCACCAAGAGTTGGGCACACAGGTCAAGAACTCCGCAAGGCTTCATGGACCTGTGGGGCAGGATGACTGCTACGCCTGTCACGACAGCCACGGATCCAACTTCACCAATATCCTGAAGGCGCCGTTCCCGGCCGAGTTCTATATCCCTTATAAGACCGAGAATTTCGCGATCTGCTTTGACTGCCACAACAGCGACATCGCCCTTGACCAGTTCACCACAACCCTCACCGGTTTCAGAAACGGCAACGTGAACATGCACTTCCTTCATGTCAACCGTGAGAAAGGCCGGTCCTGCAAGGCCTGCCACGAGATGCACGCGGGCAACCAGGCAAAGCACATCCGTAAGGAGGTTCCTTTCGGAAAGAGGTGGCCGCTCCCGGTAAACTTCACGCAGACCAAGAACGGCGGGACCTGCGTGGTGGGGTGCCACAAACCAAAGGACTACGACCGGGTCAACCCCGTCAAGTATTGAGGATATTACTAAAAGGCCCTCGCGTGGGATGGGCGTCCATTGTACATCCTGCGCGGGAAAGGTGCATCCATGGGAAGGATGAAAAGCGGAAAAACCGAATTCAGAACCCTCGCGGCCCGGACGAAGGATCGTCTCACGATCATGGTGACGGCCCTCATCCTTGCCATTTCCCTCGCTATCCCAGGGGAGGGGGCGGCTTTCCGAAACGTGGAGAAGGGCAAGCCGCTCCCTGATTTCACCATCAAGGATCTGGCCGGGATGGACCACACGCTCTCGGCTCAGAAGGGGAAAGTGGTCATCCTCGGGTTTGTCCGCGTGGATCAGGACCGCTCCGTAAAAACACTTAACGCCCTGGAGGAGATCAACGGTGTCCTGAAGGATGACGGTATCACCGTTTGGGCCGTTACGAGTCAGACGGAAGACAAAATCATGATCCAGAGCCTCGTGGAAAAACTCAACCTCCAGTATCCGGTCCTTCTGGATGAGGGCGGGAAGATTTACGGTAAGTACGGGTTGTTCACCTTTCCCGTGACGGCTATCGTCGACCAGGAGGGCAACTTAAGTTTCGAGCTGGCGTCCTACGGAAACGGCTACAAGGATACTATTGTCAACAGAACCAGGCTCCTGTTAGGGCTTATCAGCGAAGACGAATTCACGAAATCTTCTGAACAGACAGAAATCACGACACAATCGGCGGAACAGAAAGAGGCGGTCCGGAACCTGCAGACGGCAAAAGTGCTCCTTAAAAGGGGGTTCGGTACCAAGGCCCTCCCCAAGCTCGAGAGGGTCATCGAACTCGATCCGACCATTGTTGAGGCCCGTCTCCTGGCCGGTGAGGTGTACCTGAAGGACGAACAGTACGCAAACGCGATGCAGCAGTTCGAAAAAGTTTTCGAAGTGGACGAGAACAACAACGAGGCCAGGGTCGGCCTTGCTTCCGTATTGATCGCCCAGAACAAGCTGGCCGAAGCGGAATCCCACCTCCAGAAAGCGGTGTCCCTCAACCCGGACCCGACCCTGGCCCTTTTCCGGCTGGGGCAGGTTTACGAGAAGAATGGCGACACCCAGAAGGCAATGGAAACCTACCGGGACGCTCTTGAGCACCTCCTGAAAAAGTCCGGGAAGCGGTAGTATCCCTCCAGGGACCAGAATGAAAAAGGCCCTTATCTTCCTCATGGTCGTGGTGGTTTTCCTTTCGACAGCCGCGGTTTCTTCGTCCTCCTCACGGATCCGGATCCTGGCCCCGGCTGATGAATCTTTTTTGGGCCTGGAGGAGATCATCATTATCGGAAGCGTCGAGGAAGAGGGGAGTAACGGAAAAGCGGTCCAGATCAGGGACAACGACAGGGTGCTGGGGGCAGCGCCCCTTCGGGGAAATACGTTCAACTTCCGCGCGAAGCTGGCTGAGGGGCGGCATGAGGTCGCTTTTTCCCTTCCCGGCGTCGAACCAAAATCCATCATACTGTTCGTGGGAAGACAAGGAAGTTACCGCTATCACATGGCCCGAGAAGGCTCTTCCTGCCCGACATGCCACAGGGAAGCCGACCGAAACCGGTTCAGCATAGGGCATCAACAGGCGGACATCTGCTCCCAATGCCATGATCCCATCGGGAACTCCGATTATGTCCACGGTCCCGTTGCGGCTGGATCCTGCACGCCGTGTCACGATCCTCACGGTTCCAGGTACCGAAAATTTCTGGTAACCGCGGGAAAAGAGCTATGCCTTGACTGCCACAGCCAAAACCTGAGCAGGCAGCATGTCGAGGAGAGACAGAACGCCGATTGCGTGAAATGCCACGATCCCCATAGTTCCATCCGGAATTACCATTTGCGGTAGGAACCCGATGGTCATCCCCTTTTCGGGAGTCGAGACCCGTCGTTACGTTTTCGGGGGATTTTTTCATTTTCGATTGGGGTCTTTGTGAATACTTATCGGTTTCGCAGGATTTTCGGACACAAAACTTTCATCCTCACCCTCCTTTGCCTGCTGACCTTGACCGTTTCCGGCGCGGCTGCGGCTTTCCGGAACCTGGAGGTGGGTGACCAGGCCCCTCCCATTGCCTTGAAAAGCCTTGACGGGGAGGAACACTCCCTCGGGGAAAAAGAGGGCAGCGGGGCCACTATCGTCCTGTTCTGGGCCACCTGGAGCCCGAGATCCCTGGTCGAGTTGGGAGATCTCGAAAAGCTCCGCGCTGAGTACGGCGACAAAGGCCTGCGAATCCTCGCCGTCAACGTGGAGGGCCAGGAGGTGAAGGAGGAGCACCGGGAGCGGATCCGGTCCCTTGTCAGGGAAAAGGGGTTCGACTTCCCGCTGGTAATGGATGACGGTCTTAAGACCTACAACGAGTGGGGGGTTATTGCTACTCCGACCACCGCTGTCCTGACGGCATCGTTGCCTTCGACCTGTCCGGTTATCCCGCAGGTGGGTTTCTTGATGTGGACGAGGCCATCCGGAAAGCCCTCGGTCTATTCGTGCCGGAAGAAACCGGGGTCACTGCAGAAACTTCCTATGAGCCGAACCATGAGGCCATGCTGCACTTCGGGCTCGGCAAGCGGCATGTGGAAAAGGGGTTCATGACCAAGGCTCTTCCTGAACTTTCGATCGCAGCCGAAGCGGATTCCGGTTGGGCGGATCCGAGGATCTATCTCGGCTATATTCACATCCGGGAAGGAAAGAATGATCTGGCCGCTTCGGACCTTGAAAAGGCCAAGGCGCTCGACCCGGGGAGTCGGAAGGAGATCCGTCTGCTTCACGCCTACCTTCTTTTGAGGGAAGAAAAGGTTGACGAGGCCCTTGCTCTCCTTCAGAGTGATAAACCGGTTGAACCGGAAAGGGAAAAGCACGGGGAAGGACAGCTGAAGGATCCCGGGGCCGAAAACACCGCGCTCCCGGGTGAGGGAAGCACTTCGGAACCAGCAATGGTGGGGATCTCCGGACTGGAGGAAGCAGCAGCTTTTCTAAAGGAGGGCCGGAAAGAGGATGCCTCGAAAGTCCTCGATGAACACCTGGCCGTTCGTCTCGGTGACCTCGGGCTGGTGCTGAGAAAAGAGAAGGAATTAAGTACGATGGAAAAAATGAAGCTTATGATGCAGGGAAAACAGGAGCAGCAATGAGACACGTCCTTTTTACAATGAAGATCCTCCTCCTGACCCTGGGCGCTGCAACCCTGATCCTGGGTGTGGTGCTTGGGGAGTGGGGGGAAACCATGTTCAATGCGACACTCCTCTGACTGTCGTGCATCGGAGTCGGGTGACTCCAGAGAAGAGCGCAGCCCTTCGACAGGGCTCGGAGTCCCGAGCTTGTCGAGGGAGACTCAGGGTGCAGGGCCCAGAAGAACTAACGGGGAGACATGGTGAGGCGGAGACACGGTGACACGGGCGAAAAAGTTTGAGGTTTGAAGTTTGAA
This sequence comes from uncultured bacterium, assembly GCA_965603295.1. Taxonomy (GTDB): domain Bacteria; phylum BMS3Abin14; class BMS3Abin14; order BMS3Abin14; family BMS3Abin14; genus JAFGWO01. Next base: position 4,569 of record CBFDCL010000014.1, read on the forward strand.
GTTGCGGGATTGAGAAATCATCGAAAAATGCTTGAAGTTTTTGGTTGGAAGTTTGCAGTTAAGATCCGTGATTGGTGATTCGTCTTTCGGTTTTTCCAGTTTCTGATCACCAGTCACTAATCACCGGATTTTGTTTTTTATTTTGGATCTTGGGTCAATTTTGAGATTTGAGATCTGAGATCTGAGATTCAACTCACAACAACGAGAAAGAAACAGTCTCTTGCATCGGTTTCTCTTTAGAAGAATATCCCAGACAGCCCTTGGTGTGGGCGTGACCAACGGGTACCTCAAGGGGCTCCTCCCCGCAGGCACGCTGTGGCAGGGGCAATCCCGTGGGTTCTGTGTCCCGGCCCTCAACTGTTATGCCTGTCCCGCATCCATCTTTGCCTGTCCCATCGGGACCCTCCAGCACTTCGTCATCATCCGGGCTGTTCCCATGTATTTCCTCGGGCTTTTCGTCACCTTCTGCCTGGCCATCGGGAGGATGGCGTGCGGGACGATCTGCCCCTTCGGGTACTTGCAGGAGATCCTGCATAAATTTCAGTCCTCGAAGCTGCGGATACCCGCCTGGATGACGTACATCAAATATGCCGTCCTCGCGGGGCTGGTTATCGTCATACCGTATTACACCCTTCAACCGTGGTTCTCCAAGCTGTGCCCGGTGGGAACCCTCATCGCCGGACTCCCCTGGGTGACCATCAACCCCGAGATCCGCATGATGGTCCAGCAGCTTTTCTGGGTGAAAGTGGCCATCCTCATCACGGTCGTGGTCCTCTCCGTTTTCTTCAAGAGGCCTTTCTGCCGAGTGATCTGTCCCCTGGGAGCGATCTTCTCGTTCTTCAACCGCATCAGCATCCTGAGGCTTTCCTGGACCGAAGAGTGGTGTACCCACTGCGACAAGTGCACCCGGATCTGCCCCATGGATATCTCGGTTTACAAGGATGCGAACAACCACAACTGTATCCGTTGCCTTGACTGCACCCAGTGCCCCGCCGTTTCTGTCGTCATTGGACCGGGAAAGGTCCGGGTACCCGGCGGGGAAACCGCGCCGGAGGTAACGGGAGCCTAGGACCCCTGGGATACCCGACCGGAACCTGGACGTTAACCTCAAGCCGGGGCGAGAGGGGATAAAGATTTTCGCATCGCTTACAGGCGGCTTTCGGGCCGCTTTTCGTTTGAGAAGACCTTACCGGCGGGCCTGAAGGGTCGCGATCTTTTTCCTCGCGAGGTTGGTATACTTCTCGTCCCCCAGCCAGAACCGGAGGAACTTCTCGAGGTTGGTGACAGCCTCGTCGAACCGTCCCATGCGCTCGTTGGCCAGGGCGATGTTGTAGTAGGACATGGCGAAGGTCGGGTCAATGAAGAGGGCCTGCTGGTAATAGCGGATGGCCTCGGGATAGTTTCGTGATTTAAAGTAGATGTTGGCCAGGTTGTTGGCCGCTTCGATGTAGCGCGGGTTGAGCACAAGGGCCCTCTTGTAAGCGTCGATACCTTCCCTGGTTTTTCCCGCTTCCCTCAGGATATTCCCCAAATTGTAGTTGGCAAGGGCTGATTTCGAATCCAGCTGGATGGCCCGCTTCATCCATTTTTCGGCCGGTTCAAACTTCTTCTGTTTGTGATAGACGTTTCCGATGTTGATATAAGGGTTTGGGAACCTGGGGGCCAGTTTGATGGTCTGCTGGTAGTGGGCCAGTGCCTTTTCGTACATCCCGTTCTGTTCGTACCAGATCCCCAGGTTGTTGTATCCTCGAACGGACTGTCTGTCCTTGAGGATGACGTCCTTCCACATGCTTTCCTCGGTGGCGAAAGCCATGTTCCTTTTTAACGTGCCCAGCCCCATGAGCAGCGGAACGGCCACGCAGAGGGCGACGAACCCCCTGAAGTAGAAGCCTCCGTCGGTGCGGAAACGCACGTAAAGGAGACTGGCTATGTAGGTGAAGACGAGAACGGCGCCCAGGCCGGGAAGGTAGAGCCTGTGGTCGTTGATGGGGACGTTCAAACGGAATATGGTGGTGGGCAGAAGGGTGATCATCCACCAGAGGATTCCAAAAGTGATCACCGGGTGTTTCCCCCTCACCCGGTACCCAAGAAAGGCGATAGCGGCGATGATGAACACGCAGGCGAGGACCTTCGGGTTTGCAAAATCCCTGCTCACGGCGAACGGCTTGTCAATGGAAAGCCCGGTGGGCCAGAACCACTCCCTGATATAGTATATCCATGCCCTGGATTGGGTGGCCAGTTGGGAAACTAGGGTTTTGGCCGCAGGCGTCCCGCCCTTTGAGGTCACCACCTTGATAAGATTGTCGTTGATCACCACTTCCCTGACGAGAAGGAAGATAACTGCCGTCACACCGTGGGGCCAGAGGCGGATTGCCAGTTTCTTTACCCTGTGGCCAATCCCGGGCGATCCCTTCGTTTCGGGATTAAACAGCAGTTCATAGAAGAGGACCACCGCCGGAAGAGTGATGGCAATTTCTTTCGACAGCATGCCGGCAAAATATAGTGTGGAGGAAAGGACCATGGGCAGCACACGAACGCGGCTTCCCTTCTCGGCCCCGAGGTACAGGTAGAACGACAGCAGGACGAACATGGTGGCCATGGCCGAGGAGCGCGAGGAGATATAGACCACCGTTTCGGTGTTGATAGTGTGAAGACCGAAAAGCAGAGCCCCGAAAAGTGCGGGCAGCATGGGGTCGAGCCCTTCGACGCGGATGCGGTGCGAAAAGAGGAACCGGATGATCAGGAAAATACTGATGGTCGAAATGAGGTGGAAAAGGAAGTTGACGACGTGGTAACCCCTCACGTCGTAACCGTCCCGCGAGGTTACGATCCCCGCCTGGTAGTTCAGGGCGTGGGTTGCCATGAGGAGAGGGCGGTACATCCTCGTCTGCGGGTTGCGGCTGAAGGTGGTGGCATCGGTGAAGAACTGCGGAAGGTTGGAGATTTTGCGGATATTGATGTTTTCCTTGATGTGATGAAAATCGTCGTAGTGCCAGTTGGCGTCAAAACTGTTGGAGTAGAAGATCAGGAGGCAAAGGGTTATTACGACGACACCGAAGAAAATCGGTCTCTTTCCGTATTCCTCCCTTATTGAGGACCACGTTCTCGATGGCAGACTAGTGATAGTCCTGATCATGGGTGTTTTCCTGTCAAAAGGACGGTCTGTTTCAGTCGGGGATTTCTCCCCCCAGGGCGCCCGGGATCATCCCGGACGGTGGAAAGGTTGATACTATCCATAACAGTGAAGGTTATCAACCTTTTCCCTGCTGCCCCATGCCGGCGAGGCTCGATCCGCGATCCGGGGTTCGCACCCTCAGCCTTTCACTCTTCTGGTAAGTCTGTCTACGATAAAGTCCGTTACGTCGATCTTGTCCGCCATCATCCTGGCGTGGCGCTCCTGGAAATGGGGGTCGAGCTTCAGATCCTTCGCCAGGATCCCTGAGGCTTTACGGATTGCCACGTCCACCTCGTCGGGCCTTAAGTTGAAACCGAGGCCGTATCGGGTTTCCTGTTCATCGGTGTAGCTCCTTCCGACAACGTCGAGATAGATAAACGGGGTCCCCAGGATGGCGCTTTCCGAGGCCATGGTGGCACTTTCCCCGATGAAAAGCCTTGCACAGGCCAGAAGGTGGTGGATCTGGTGAGGAGGAAGGGGAATGCGGAACCGGTCAAACTCACCGGGTAACGGTCTCTCGGAGGTGATATAGACTTTCCCGTACTTCTCGAGGGTTTTGGTCAGGTGGTGCTTGTCCTCCAGGTCAAAACCGCGAGCCTTCACGTCATGGATCGCCTTCCACGACACGAAACGGACCACAGTGAAAGGTGTTTCAGGATTTACCCCGTGTTTGCGGAGCGTATCCACATCGATGGTAAACCGGCGTGGATGCAGATAAGCCAATTCGTGGTAACCGGGGTATGGGATGTGTTTGCTGCGCGGCACCCAGCCCTTGTAGCAGTCGGGTGTGATCACTTCCCCTGCGAAGGGGTAAGAGAGGAGGTTGGATACGGTGGCGTTTTCGGTGTCGTAGAAGATGAGGTTCCTCGTGCGGGTGATAAAACCCACCTGGGCGGTGGAAATGCCGCCGATACTGGCCATGACATCGGGCTTGAAGACCCGTACCTGCCGGGCCAGCTCCCGGTTTCGCGTGATCAGCTCCCTGGCAAGGCCGCCTTTTGTGCCGGCTTCGCGGCTGAGGCACAGGTAGGGTATGCCGTAAAGGTCCAGCAGGCGCAGGGTCAGGTCCTTGTCCCGGGAGGTCACCATCACCTCGTGCCCACCCGACGACAGTTCGTGTACGGCGTTCCGGAAAAAATGAACATGGGCGGGGTGGAGGATGTCGAGAAGGATTTTCATTTCTTTTCTCCGAACCAGAGCCGCCGGGCAAGCTCGACCTCGTTGCTGCCCAATATTCCGGTGACGACGAGGGAGATCAGAAAGAGAACCAGGCCTGCCGCTGTCATGACAGCCTGTACGGTTATGGGGAAACGCTGTCCCACGGCCAGGACCATCGCGAAGACGCCGCCGCAGGCGATAAACCGCAGGAATAGGCTCATTTCTCCCGTGATCCTGACGGCCCGTCGGGAAAGGGCACGCATGACGAGCAGGTGAACGGCGGATGCTCCCAGGACCGCGGCGGTGAGTGACCACAGGGTGTCGGGTGCCAGAGCGAACAGGATGAGGATAAAAGAGAAGAAAGCCGAAATGCTGGCCCCGAGGATGGCCCCCTTGTGTTCGTAGATGAGGAGGACCTGCCGGTAAATAAACGCCAGGACGTTCAATCCGACGACGGGAAGGAAGACCCGGAAATAGGGGACAGCTGGCAGATATTTCTTTCCAACGAAGCCGATGATCCCGTCCGCGTAGATCCACAAGAAAATGAGTGCCGGCAGCATGATCGCTGTCGTGTACGTGAGGGTCAGACGGAACGATTTGACCACTTTTTCTGTCCGGCCCTCGGCACGGTCTACAGCCTGGATGGGGAGGATGCCCTCGCTGATCCCGTAGAAAAGTTCCCTCAGGGCGAAGTAGTTGATGTCGATGGCAAGGGCCAGGTAGCCGATCTGCCCGAAGGACAGGCCCTCGTAACGAGCGATAATGACCGGCAGCCTTCCCACGGTCATGTAAAGCAGGGTGGCGGTGTAGACCAGCAGCCCGAAGTGAAGGTATTCAGGAAAAGGTTTTTCCAGGCGTGCGGGGGGGGACTCCGGAACCGCCCCGCGCGTCATGAGGAGGAAGGCCGCCAGGATGAGGACTTCCGTCAGCGAAAGGGCAGCGATGATCCCCGTCCTTCCGAGGAGGTAGAACAGGGGAACGATCAGGAGCAGCCGGACCGCCTTCCTGAGGATATGATAGAGGCTGTAGCGAACCATTCTGTTGGCCGCGTAGTTCATGTCCGAAAAGATCCACGACACGGCTGCCGCCACGCTGGCCCCGTAAATGATGAGGAAGGTCAAACGGCTGCTGTAGAAGAATACGAGTCCCAGCGCGGGGACCATGAGGGCTGCTTTGAAGAGGAACACCTTCCGCACGAGGTCCTTTCCCTGACCGGGTGATCGATGGATGAGCTCCGGGAGAAAGCGCCGGATCGTTTCCGATGATCCGAAATCAAAAAGGGTGAAGAGGAGGAACAGTTGGGCGAACCAGAACGAATAGTAACCGTAATTCTCGGGGCCGAGGAGTTTCGGCACCACCGCAACGTAAAGGAGGGCGATGAGGGCCCCCGCGATGCGGCCGGTGAAAACGGTGACGGCGTTGCGATCAGACTGAACCATGATCCCGTTTTATCCTCATGTATCGAGTGAGTCCTTCGAGGTTGGACCGCAGACCGTGTCTGAAGGTGAGCCGAATATTCTCCTCTGCATAGCAGGAGAGCCAGCATCCCGGGCAGTCCCCCCGGACCATCCTCTCCCGGAGGGTGCTGGCTTTCTCCGAAAACCACATGGATGCCAGATCGGTCTCCCGGATATTACCCAGGCTGTCGCCGATGAACGGGCACAGAGTCGCTTCCCCGCTCTCGTCCACGTCCATGCGAAGGTAGCCCACCAGGCAGGGGAACGGGAAGTATTTCACGGATTGGTGAAAGTCGGGGATCCTCAGCAGATACTCCCTGGAGTTGCGCAGGGCGGGGTGACGTTTCCGGGCGTGGGCCAGGTCCGACACCATCCTCTTAAGGTCCCGGTTTGTCCCCGGCTCCCTCAGCTTTTCCCAGATGGCATCGTCCCCCTGGAAGTACTTTTGATAGGCGGTGAATCTCAGAGAGGGAAGCCTGTTCTCCTTGACGTAATCCAGAAGCCCGGGGATGGATTCCATGTTGGTGTCTAAAATAACGCTACCGATGGTGATGTTCGGGCAGCCGAAGGACCTCAGGTTCGAGATGGCCCTGTCCACGCGGTCGAACCCGTTGGGAATCCCCCTGATCTGCTCGTAAAGATCGCTGTCCGTCGTGTCCAGGCCGATACTGATGAGAAGAGGTTTTACCTCCCGGGACACGAAACGGGCCAAATCCCGGTCCGAAAGGGCAAGGGCGTTGGTGTTAAGGGTGATGTCAAACCCCCGGTCTGCCGCAGCCTTGAGGATCTCCCGGATATCAGGATGGGTGAATATCTCGCCGTTGGCCGCGAAATTGACGTTATCCACGGAAAGGGTCTCGAGGCTTTCCAGAATTCCGGTGATATCTTTAATCCTCAGTTCCTTTCCGGATCTGCTCTTCCAGTTGTCGCACATCCGGCACCTGGAATTGCACCTGGTGGTCAGGGACACCCCCACCGAAAGAGGGGGCAGCCTCGATGCCAGGCGGTAGCGGCCGGACATCAGGAGAAGGGTGCGGTAGCTCTCAAGGACCGGATTCATTCTCTCTGCCCTCGGCAACAAAAAGGAGGGAGTTTCTCACCGGCCGAACGGCATCTGCGAGGGGCTGCGGCACGCGCGAGAGAAGATCCAGGAAAGGGAGGGCAAGGGCGTAAAGCCACAGGTGCTTCGAAAGGAAGGTCCCGATCTCATTGGCCAGGGTCTCAAAGAAGTTGTAGCCCTTTCGGGCCTCGGTCACACGAAACCCGCTCTTTTCGAGCTTTCTCTCCAACTCTCCGGAACCATAGCCTTCCCTCACGTGATCGGGGACGACGTAATCGTAGGAGCTTTTGAAGAAGTATTTCCGCTGCGCCGCAGGAACGTGCACGATCAGCTTTCCCTCGGGTTTCAGGGACCTGGCGAGCCGTTGGAGCACGAGCCCGTCGTCCTCAATGTGCTCTAATACATCCACTGACAGGATGAGGTCGAACCGATCCCCGGAAAACTCCTTGAGAAGATCGTGCCGGTGAAAGTGGATGTTTGTAAGCCCCATGTGTTCTTTGATGTTCCGGTTCCTTTTCACCGTGACTGCGTCCCCTTCCAGGCCTGTAAAGTCACCATGGGGGTATTGTCTCGCCATCCAGAACAGGGAGTAGGCTTTGCCGCAGCCCGCGTCCAGGAGGCGGCTGAAACCGGCATCCAGGACATGGGCCATCGTGATCCGGTGCCTGATCCTGGCCCCGATCTCGGGGGCGCCCAGGAACCTTACGTATAACCTCTGAATCCGTGTCAGTCCTTCATCGAAGGACCCTTCCCGCCCGATCATAATTTCCCCCCCCACGGGGTGATACCGGAAGTCTCCGGGAAAAAAGAATCCAGCTTGCCCTGACCCGTGTATCCGGCTCCCATCGGGCAGGGTGACGGCCACAGGGTTGGATTATCGATCACAAATGATCTCATCGAAAAATCGCGTTACCGCGGATTCGGCGGAGAATCCGGATGAATGAACATGATTGGCCGATCCGAAGGCGCGTGCTTTTTCCGGGTTCCGGATCAGGTCCAGGGTCCTGTCTTCTAACACCTCGAGATCGTGGGCATCGGGGACGATATAGCCTGTTTCCCCATCCTTGACGAGGGTCCCCATGGAACCGCCCGCCGCGACGATAACCGGTCTGCGCGCAGCACCCGCTTCGATGGTCGACATGGTCCAGGCTCCGTCGTGCTCGAGGAAATAGAGGATGGAGCACATCTGGAAGAAGACGGGAAGGTCCTCCTGGGACACGTACCCCGGAAGGATCAGGGCTTCTTCAACGCCCAGCTCTGCCGCCAGGTCCCGTATCTTAGCCTCCTCCGGCCCCTCGCCGATCACGACACCCACGAGGCTGGTTTCATACTTTCTAAGATTGGCCACGAGCCGGACGAACGGGCCAATGTTCTTTTTCCACGACAGGTTGGAAACCATCAGCAGTACGGGGCCTTGCCCCATCCGGTAGCGGTTCCGGAGGACCGCGATACGGGAAGGGGTGTCCTCGTCGGTTTTAAAGAGATCATAGTCCACACCGGCGGGAACAAGGTGCACCGGGATGTCGCCGTAAATGGACCGGATGTATTCCGCAGACTGGGGACTCCAGGAAAGAACGTGGTCCATGCGCCGGACGATGGTCCGGTCCAGCACCTTGTAGAGCGCCAGAAAGGGTAAGAGCAGGCGGTACCACAGGCCGAACTGTTTCCGTGCTCCTTCCCGCATGTCGTAAAGCTCCCGCGGGGGTTGGTAACAGTAGTAGACGTGTACCGAATGGCGAAAAAGTATCCGGCAGAGGGGATACGCCCAGATACTCTGTTCGGCATGATAAACGATGTGTCCCGGGTTCCTGATCTTAAGGGGCAAAACGGTGATAAAGACCAGCTGAGAGGCCGTAAAAAGGAGTTTCCGGATCCCTGAAGGCTCCCCGGATCCCTTTCCTTTCCGGAAGAGAGGAGAGATCTCGCCCCTGAACCAGAAGGGGGTGGGGATCTCGTAGCGCACACAGTGAACGATGGAACTGACCCCGTGATCAGCGATCCTGGAACAAAACAGTAAAAGCCATTTCGTTGCCCCGTGCATCTTGTAAAGGCTGCCGTAGATGTGGGAGACCCCACGGTGTCGGGGATCGCTCACGATCGGTCCCCTTCCTGAACCCATTCCACCATCCTCTCCACTCCACGGGCGGCCTCCACGGCCGGTTCCCATCCGAAATCCTCCGTTGCCCGGGCGACTCTGGACACGAAAACCCGCTGATCAGACAGCCTCCAGGGTGTTTTCTCATATGTGAGGCTCACTCCCAGCATCCTCTCGAGCAGATCGAACAGTTCGAGGAGCGACAGGCTGTTCGCCGGACCTCCACCGATGTTGTAAGCCTTGCCTCTGGTGCGCTCCGGGCTTTCCGATGCCAGGAGATAGCATGTGACGCAATCCTCCACGTGAAGGATGTCCCTGACCTGTTTTCCATCACCCGAGATGGTGAAGCTCAGGCCGGTTCCCTTTTTCCGTTCCAGGGCCTTCTGACAGAACCACCCGATCCATCCCTGGTCGAAAGTGGCGAATTGCCGGTCACCGTAAACGGTGGAATGCCGGAACACGGTGGTGGTCAACCCGTAGATCCGGTGGTAGTCGAGGACGTACTGATCGGCGGCCCCTTTGCTGCACCCGTAGGGAGATTGAAAGTCGAGGGGGAGGTCCACGTCCAGCCCGTCCGTTTTTTCCGGGAGGATGTAGCGGGTATCCCGTTCCTCCGTAAGGAGGTCTTTGAGATCACCGTAAACCTTGTTGGTCGACGCGTAGATCACGTGACAGGCGGGCGCGTGGCGCCGCACGGACTCAAGGATATTGAGGGTTCCCAGGGCGTTTGTCTCGAAGTCGAGACGGGGGTCCTCGATGGAGGTGGTCATGGCCACCTGGGCCGCGAGGTGGAAGAGGCGGTCGGGACGAAAGGCCGCGACGACCCTGTCCACTTCCGCACTGCTGCGGACGTCCGAAGGGTGAAACACGAGATCCTTCCACCGTTCCGATAGCCAGCGCAGGTTGCGGTCACTGCCCGTCCGGTGCAGGTTATCCAAAACGCAGACCTGGTGACCGTTCCCGAGCAGACGGTTAGCGAGGTTCGATCCGATAAAGCCCAGCCCGCCTGTGATCAGATATCTCATGCTCCGGTGCTCCCATGATCATCGAGATAGGTCCTCAGGCAATGGGCCATGTATTCCCTCTCCCTCTCCCCGATGCCCGGGTAAACGCCGATCCAGAACAGGTTCCCGGTAATGAGGTCAGTTACCCCCAGGTCGCCGTGAACACGGTGGTTGACGCCGGTGAAGGCGGGCTGCCGGGTGATGTTGCCCGCGAAGAGGAATCTGGTGGCCACCCCTTTTTCCTCCAGGTACCGAACGAATCCGGTGCGTTGGATGGGTGCCTCCGGTCTGACCGTCAGGGGCAGGCCGAACCATGACGGTTCGCTGGCCGGGAGCCATTTCGGAAGGATCAGGGCATCTTCGTACGGTTTCAGTTGTTCGTAAAGGAACCGGAAGTTCTCCCGTCTTTTTTTGATGAAACGAGGCAATTTTGCCAACTGGGCGATCCCTATGGCCGCTTGCATCTCGGTCATCTTCAGATTGAACCCGAGATGGGAGTAGATGTACTTGTGATCGTACCCCTCCGGCAGGCTGCCCAGTTTCCAGCCGTACCTCTTGCCGCAGCTGTTATCCTTGCCGCTCGGGCACCAGCAGTCCCGTCCCCAGTCGCGGAAAGAGGCGGCGATCTTCGCCAGCAGCGGGTCGTCGGTAAGGACGGCGCCCCCCTCTCCAGTGGTAATGTGGTGGGCGGGATAAAAGCTGCAGGTGGAAAGGTGCCCGAAGGAACCCGTGGGCTGTCCCCGGTATGTCGATCCCAGTGCATCGCAGTTGTCCTCCACGAGCCACAGCCCCCGTTCGTCACAGATCTCGCGCATCTCCCGGGCCGGGAAGGGGTTGCCGAGGGTGTGAGCCAGGAAAACCCCCCTCGTCCTGGGGGTGATCGCCTCCAGGACGGTATCCGGGGATGCGTTGTAGGTCCCGGTTTCGATGTCCACGAAAACGGGGATCCCCCCGGCCTGAACGATGGGGGCTACCGTCGTGGGAAAGCACGCCGCTGTGGTGATGATCTCGTCTCCCGCTTTGAGCCGCCGTTCCCCCAGTTGGGGGGAGGTCAGAGTAAAGACGGCGAGGAGGTTGGCGCTTGATCCGGAGTTGACCGTCAGGCACTTTCCGGCTCCGGTTATCCCGGCCAGTTTCTCTTCGAACCGGGCCACCGATTCTCCCGCGGTGAGCCAGAACTCGAGCCCCGCCTCCACTGCGGCTTGGACCTCCTCGTGGTCGAAGACCCTCCCGGCGTAGGGGATGTAGGTTTCCCCTTCGTGAAAGGCGGCTGGAGGGTGCAGTCGGGTCCAGTTCTGTTCAATCAGTCGGGAGATGGCCTCGCGTACGGTTTCCTTGTCCATGGGGTCCCTCATTGCTCCTCGTAGGATCGGATGGTGGCCCTGAGTCCTTCCTCCAGGGGAGTCCAGGGAAAACCGGTGCCGAGGAGGGAAGTGATCCGGGATGTGTCGCTGGTGTGATCCATGGCCTCCTCCCGGCGGTATGGAAGGGTTCTCTCGACGCGGGAACCCGAACGTGTCAGCTTCAGGATCAATTCCACGAGGGAAGACATCGTCACCGTGGTCCCGGAAGCGACGTTGTAGATGGTCCCGTAAACGTCGGGGGTGCGGCGGCAGATGACTTCAACGATGTCTGCAAGATCGCCGACGAAAAGAAGGTCCCTTTTCTGTTCCCCGGGGGTCATAATAATTGTTTCTCCCCTGATAGCCCGGAGGATCGCGTTGGGAATGAATTTGTCGGGTTTCTGGTGCGGCCCGTAAACCAGGGAGGGCCTCAGCGTAACGACGGGGACCTTTTTCTGGCGGGCGTAGGCTTCGGCCAGGTGCGTGGCAAAGACCTTGCTCAGGGCGTAGGGTGACTGCGGATTCTCCCGGCTGTCCTCCTGGTAGGGTAGGGGTGTTTCCCCGTACTCCTCCAGGCTTCCGAAGTTGACGAGTGTTCTGAGCCTCGGGGATTCCTCCGAAGCTGCGAGGAGGTTCAAAAGGGGAAAGACGTTGTTCTCGATGAACGGTCTCGTCCGTCCGAAATCCCTTTCGGAGGTCACCGTGGAAGCCAGGTGCAGAATTACCTCAGGTTCCTCCTTCCCGATAAGGGCCTTCGTTTCCCCCGGGGAAAGGAGATCCGTATTGTAATAGGTGACGTCATATTCCCGAATGAGTTGTTCATTCCCTTCGGGCTCGCAGACGGCGATCCGGTCGGTGAGTCCACGGAAATGCTTCAAAAGGTTCCGGCCCAGAAAACCGAACCCCCCGGTTATCAGACAGCTTCTCATTGGAGGGCCCATTCTCTTCTCATTTCTCGCGCGGTTTGGAAATAGGATTCGATTTCCTCGACGTTCGTGTCGAACATCCCCTGCGATCCCGAATAGTACCGGTGGTACCAGTTCACAGTCCATTCCACCGCGGTGTCGATGTTCATCACTGGGACCCACCTGAGCCTGTGGTACGCCCGGCTGCAATCCAGCCTCAGGAAAGTCGCTTCGTGTGAATCCTCCTTTCCTTCTTTTGGCACTTTCTCCCAGGTGCCCCGGGGGGACCACCGGGAAACCATCCGTTCGGCAATTTCCCCTACGGTCAGGGTGTCCGCCAGTTCCGGGCCGAAGTTGTAGGAGTCACCGTAAGTCGGGCCGTCCCGGTCCATGAGAGCGGCCAGCCAGAGGTAGCCGGAAAGGGGTTCGAGGACGTGCTGCCACGGCCTGACGGACTCCGGGTTCCTGATCCGGATCGGTTTTCCTTCAGCCAGGGATCGAATGCAGTCGGGTATAAGTCGGTCCTGGGCCCAGTCACCGCCGCCGATCACGTTCCCCGCCCGGACGGTGCTGATGGAGACACCGTGTTCGAGGAAGCTCCCGGGGGGGAAGAAGGAGTTCCGGTAGGCGGCGGTGACCAGTTCGGAACACCCCTTGCTGGAGCTGTAAGGGTCGTGGCCTCCCATCGGGTCTGTTTCCCGGTAGCCCCAGGCCCACTCCCGATTTTCGTAGCACTTGTCGCTGGTGATGTTAATGACCGTCCGCACGGAAGGTGTGCTGCGGACCGACTCAAGGAGATGGATGACCCCCATGACGTTGGTCTGGTAAGTTTCCACCGGTTCGGTGTAGGAGAGGCGAACCAGAGGCTGGGCCGCCATGTGAAAAACGAACTCGGGTTTGCAGCGCGCCATGGCGTTCTGGAAATTCTCCGGATCCCTCACGTCCCCGATGACCGAATCCATCCGGCTCTCCAGGGCGCATGCCTCGAAATTGCTCGGCGTTGTCGGGGCCGGGAGGCTGTAGCCGGCCACCTCGGCTCCCAGATGGATCAGCCAGCATGCCAGCCGGGACCCCTTGAACCCTGTGTGCCCGGTCACCATCACCTTCCTGCCCTCAAATGCGTTTAAGAACATGACCAGCTCCTTTAATCCCAGGCCTTCCAGAATGCCTCGCCCTGTCGCCAGAGCTTGTTCAGGTGGTCCCGATCCCTGGGAGTGTCCATGCACTCCCACTGACCCGGGTGCCGGTAAACCATGACCTCCCCCTCGGCAGCCAGGTTTTCCAGGGGACCGATCTCGAAGTCACAATCAGGTTCCCGAGTCAGTTCGTCCAGGATGGCCTTTTCGAGAACCATGAAGCCACCGTTGATCAGTCCTTCCGAAGCCTGGGGTTTTTCCGTGAACGTGACGACACGCTCCCCGTCGCAGATGATCTCTCCGAATCGCGAGGGAGGATGAACGCCCGTAATCGTGACCGCTTTCCCGTGCTGTCTGTGGAACCGGATCAGTTCCTCGATATCGATGTCCGCAACGCCGTCGCCATAAGTGAGGAAAAAGGTGTCAGTGAGGTAGGGCTCCACTATTTTCAAACGCGCCCCTTTCAGCGAATCCTGACCAGTGTCCACAAGAGTGATTTTCCAGTCCCTTTCATGGATGCAGTCGGTGTGGCAGGTCAAGCTGTCGGGCCGGGAATATTCCACGGTGTAATCGTTGTTCAGGATGTAGAAATCCCTGAAATACCGCTTGATAACGTCTCCCCGGTGACCGAGGCAGATGACGAACTCCCGGTAGCCGTAGTGGGCGTAAATGCTCATGATATGCCAAAGGATGGGGTGGTTCCCGATGGGCACCATCGGCTTGGGGATGACGCCGGTCTCCTCACCGAGCCGGGAACCCAATCCCCCGGCGAAAATGACAACTTTCATCTCGGTCCCTCCTCGGTTAAACGGTTACACTGCCGGTGGAGCAAAGCGCTGAGCGCGAAGGTCATCCAGCCCTGGCTCCACCGCATGAGGGTAAAACGTTTCACGGCATTTTTTCTCCGCTGGTAATAAAAACGGCCCTCTTTTTCGTCCCAGATATCCTTCAGGGCTGTCTCCGCAATCTTCCGGGCAAAGTCCAGTTCACCGGCGAGAGTGAAGGTGATGATCCCCTGCGAGTAGCCGTGAGCGTCATATGGAAATTCGCGATCACACATCCACTTCGGACGAGCATCCCCGGTGAACAGGTTGTCCCGGTAGAAATTAAGGCCGGCCTCATAGGCATCCCGAAAGCTCTTGTCCCGGGAGTAGAGTTCGTATTCCAGGAGGGCGCCCACGATCTCACCCGTGTGGTAGTTGTCATGGGTAATACGACTCTGGTTCTCCGGATGGGTGTAGAACCAGGCCCCGTAGTCGGTCTGTTTGTCCACCACCCAGGCGATGAGGCGGCGGGCTTTCTTTAACAGGGCGTTGTCGCCGGTGTGTTCCCCGACAGCGGCGCACAGGGCTCCGCAGAGGGCTGACACGTCCATGACCGCCATGGTGATCCGTTCGTCGGGAATGTAGCTTACACAGAGCATCTCCTCGCTTCCATGCAGGACTTTTGGCGCCCCCAGGATGAAATCCACCGCCTGCTTCGCCCCTTCCAGGTACTTTTCATCCCCCGTTTCCTCGAACCCGTGGATCATGGCCCTACCGGCAAAGCAGGTGACGATCCTGTTGGGGGATCCGGGGGGTGCGTAGAACCCCGGGTCCTGCCATGGGTACGGATATCCCCACGATATCCCGGGCCATCCCCCCGGCGCGGGGTTGGCCAACAGCCAGTCCAGGAGGCGGCGGGCCTCCTCGAGATAACCCGTCTCCCCGGTAACCGCGTAGAGGTTAAGCCAGGACCGGGCAAAGAGGGCCACCCCCTTGGGGTTTTTGTGTTTCCGAACGCCCAGGAACGGCCGCAGGTTCACGGGTGATCTCATTACGGCCTGGATGAGGAGGATGCGAGGCCACTTCAGGCCAAGGGACAGGGCCCGAAGCAGCGGGCTGTTAAGGGCGTCGTGTTTCTCCCAACCGGTGTAGTCCCGTTCCCCGGCCCACGAAAGGGCTTTTTCACAGGCGCCCAGAAGGCAGGCCGCATCAGGCTTCATAACAGTCCTCGGGCCTTTGGCCCTCCACAAACAGCCTTTCCCAGACCTTGATCCCCAGGATCAGCCAGATCAGGAAATAGTGCCACCGCATCCATCGGTGGGGCGGATAATCCAGAACGGATCTGATGAAAGAATAGTTGAAAATCCCCTGCTGGCTGATAAAGGGCTCCGTTAGTTCCCTCGCGGCCAGGTTCTTGAGATCTTTTTGAAACTGGTGGTAAGAGTCGAAGGAAAAACCCCACTTGGGTTTTGAAAGGGTTTCCGGCGGCAGGATCCCCTCCATCGCCTTCTTGAGGACAACCTTGAGATCCCCACCGGCAAACTTGACACTGGCAGGTATGGAAAAGGCGAACTGGACCAGATCCCTGTCAAGGAAAGGAACCCGGACCTCCAGCGAGTTGGCCATGGACGCTTTGTCCTCATTGAGGAGGAAGTCGTCCACCATCTTGAACGCGAACTCCGTCCGGAGAATCTCCTCCCGGATGTCTCCCGACGGGGCGCGGAAGAACGGCTCGAAGAACTGTTCCACCCGCGGCCCGATGCTCTTCCGGGCTTCTTCAGTGTAGATGGCGTTGAAAAGCCTCCTGTCGTGTTCCCACATGTTCCTGAGGATCGGGTACCACCGCTCCGGGACACCCAGGGACCATAGCCCGGAGATGCCCCTCTTGACGGTGTCCCATTTCATGGACCCCATGCTTCCGGTGACCGCGGTCAGGAGGTTCTCCAGGGGGCGGAGCAGGACAGCGTTGAATCTGCGGCCAACGATTCGCTGGGCAAGGGCCATGGGTCTGGCATAATCGAATATCCTGTATCCGCCGAACAGTTCGTCGCCGCCCAGACCGGAAAGGGCCACCTTGACGTGGCCGGAGGCGTAGCGTGCCAGGAGGTAAAGCTGGATGGCGTTTTCCTTCGGTTCCTCCACGTGCCAGGTGACCTGGGGGAAAACCGAGAGGGCATCGAAGTCGATGGAGGTTTCGTGATGGGCGGTCCCGAAGTGCCGGGCCACGAACCTGGCGTCCGCGAGTTCGTCGGTGGGTTCGTTAAAACCGAGGGAGCATGTGTTCACAGTGTTTTCCGAAACCGAGGAGGCCATGGCGACGAGGGATGACGAATCGATCCCCCCTGAGAGGTAAAGGCCGAGGGGGACATCGCTGACCATCTGTTTCTTGACGGCCCTTCCCAAGAGGGAACGGACCTCTTCGGCGCACTGGGCTGCGGATCGGATACCGCGATCCGGTTCAATATCCAGGGTCCAGTACCTTTCCTCCTTTGCTGTGCCTTCCTGCCATACGAGGATGCTGCCCGGGGGGAGCATCCGGACCCCTGAAAACATCGTTCTCTCCCCGGGGATAAAACGGATGTTGAGGAGGAAGTGAAGAGACGTGTGATCCAGGGCCGCCTCGCAGCACCCGGATTGAAGGAGCGCCTTGACCTCCGATGCAAAAGCCAGGCGCCTGCCGGCTTCCCGAACGTACAGGGGTTTGATGCCCACCTGGTCTCTGGCGAGGATGAGTTTTCTTTTCCGGCGGTCCCAGAGGGCGATGGCGAACATCCCGTCGAGCTTTTCCGGGAAGCGGTGGCCGTATTTCTCATATAGGTGTGGGATGACCTCGGTGTCCGTGAGGCTGGCGAAGGAATGCCCGGACGATTCCAGATCGGATCGCAGTTCCCGGAAGTTGTAGATCTCCCCGTTCTGTACCGCGACGATGGAGCGGTCCTCGCTGAAAACGGGTTGGCGTCCCCCTGCGACATCGATGATGGAGAGCCTCCGGTTGCCCAGGTAGAGGGTAGGGTCCGCGGACTCGAAATAACCCTCGTCGTCCGGTCCCCGGTGGATCATGGAACGGGTCATGGCCCTGATGGTTTCAGGGTCCCCGAACCCGGCTGTTCCGCAGATGCCGCACATCGATTCAGTCCATGGGGAGAGGGCAGCCCAAAGCCCAAAACCCAAAACCCAAAGGTAAAAACAGCCCCGGTACCAAAGCCCAAAGGCCAAAGGTAAAAACAGGTTGAGGTGTGAGGGTTATGTAATTGATGTTTTTTTGCATTGTCATCGAAAAAAGTCCCTGGTTACCGGTCATCCCCTCGAGTTGTGGCCTTCACCATCCCAGAGTTTCATGGCGGGGCCGAGGGTCCCTTTTTTGAGTAATTCTTTATACTCATCATTAGTCAAAACAAGAGTACGGATTTTCCGGTGAATGTACCTCTCGGTTTTCATGATGACGTCATCAAGCTGTGCCCTGATGATATCTCCCACCAGCACCAGGTCGATAATCCCGGTATCCTTGCCCTTCGCGTAATCCCCCGCGAGGTAGACCGCCTCTAAGTTGCCAAGCCTCTCGATCACCGAGTTTGCCAGGCGATCGATGCCGGTGATCTTGCGGACCATGGAGGAGAGTTCGGGGAAGAGAGGGTGGTTCGCATTGGCCCTGTAAAGGACGTTTCTGCCGTCCCTTTCTGCCACGAGGATCCCATGTTCGGTGAGGTTGTTAAGCTCCGTCCGAACGGAGTTGGTGGAGACGTCGAACTCCTTGGCCAGTTCCCTCAGGTAGGCTTTGGTTGCCGGGTTGAGGAACAGTTTGATCAGGATGCTGGCCTTGGTTTTTGATGTGATGAAACCCTCGAACATGCCGAATATTGTTCCCTGTTATGGGTAAAAATTTTACACATTATAGTTTGCAAAAAGGTGCCCGTCAAGTCCCCAAAGATCCCAGCTGTAACCCTCGGATCCGGGAAAGGGAAGAGGACAGCATTGTCCGGGGCCAAACAGGTGTGATAGTAGTTCTGGAGAGTTCATGTGGGTTCGCGGCACAGGTGCTTCCATCGGACAAAGCGCCGGCCGGCGTGGTTCTGGCAGGGGGCGGTCATACTGTCGGAGGACCCGGTACCGCGTGATCCGAAAGGAGAGTGAGGAGATGGAAAACGAAAAAGTTGCTGTTCTCATTCCCTGCTTCAACGAAGCGCTCACCATTGGAAAGGTAGTGAAGGATTTCCGCGATGCGCTTCCGGGGGCCACCATTTACGTCTACGACAACAATTCCAATGACGGAACCGGCGATGCGGCCAGAGAAGCGGGGGCCATAGTCCGAAAAGAATACAGACAGGGAAAGGGGAACGTGGTGAGAACCATGTTCCGGGAGGTTGACGCCGATATTTACCTGATGGTGGATGGGGACGACACCTATCCCGCCGGCGATGGCAGGGGCCTCCTGGAACCCGTGGTTGCCGGCGAGGCCGACATGGTGGTGGGCACCCGCATGGTTCGGTACACCGACAAGGCCTTCAGGAGGTTTCACGTCTTCGGAAACAACCTGGTGGTGGCGCTTATCAATATCCTCTTCCGGTCTTCAATACACGACTGCCTGTCCGGGTACCGTGCGTTTTCCAGAACGTTCGTGAAGACCATCCCGGTCATCAGCAGCGGTTTCGAGATCGAAACGGAAATGACCACCCACGCCCTGGACAAAGGGTTTGCTATCCGCGAGGTTCCCATTGATTACGGGAAAAGGCCGGAAGGCAGTGCGTCGAAACTCAATACCATCAAGGATGGGATGCTGATCCTCAAGACCGTTTTCCGGTTGTTCAAGGATTACAGGCCCCTGGCTTTTTTCTCAGCGATATCCGCCGTTCTCTTTGCCGCCGGACTGGGATCCGGGATCCCGGTTATCCTGGAATTCCTCGACACGGGACTCGTGCCGCGGTTTCCTACGGCCATCCTCGCATCGGCCCTCGTTGTCCTTTCCGTGCTCATGTTCTCCGTAGGGCTGATCCTGGATACCATCGTGCGTCACCAGAGGGAGAGCTACGAACTGTGGGTGAAAAATGTTCATCAATAGAACGAACGGTTCCGGGGAGCGCTGTCTGGTTCATGCGGAAGCTGTTTTCAAAGCCCCCGCGTTCCTTTTGCCGTAACGGAGCAGTCCTGTTCCCACCTGCCAGATCCCGAAAGAGGCCAGGATCAGCATGTATGGCCGAAGAGGTATCGAATACCTGGGGAAAGAGGCCAGGATCGAGTGGACGCCCGTGAAATAGAGAAGAAGCACCGTGGTTAAGGCAAGACCCCACCTGTTTTCCTCGAACCAGTTCTTCATTCCCGCAAGAGAGACGATCAGCCCTATTAAAGCGGAAGCCAGCAGAAAAGGGTGAAGGACCCGGTATACCGAACGGATGACCCGTAACAAGGGGCGGCTGACAAATCCGTCCTTTTCGTGAGGATAAGTATGGATGTCGCCGTACCCCCCGGGCCTTAAATCCCATTTCCAGAGGGACACGGCTTTCCCTCCCAAATACCAGAGGGCATACTTTGCTGGTTCTTCAGCCACCCGTTCGGAAAGGACTTGGAAGGCGTTGCCCCAGTTCCGGGTCATGTACTCCGATTTGGGGTCTTCGCGGTACGGGTAACCGTAAAACTTCCCGGTGCGAAAGGTGAAGTTCGGATAGGTCCCGTGGACGAAGCTGTTCCGCATGGGGCTGATATCCCTGTCCGGGGGTGGCGTTACGCTCAGGTTGCGGACAAACCAGGGTGACTGGATCAGGAGGAACGCCGCCAGCATGATGACGCCCTTCCGAAGGCGTTCCCGGGGAAGGCCGTGGGCCTTAAGGCTGATGAGAAGGAACGCTGCGAACGGGAACAGGAGAAGGGCCGACCTTGTAAGGGATGCCATTCCGAGGACCCCTCCAGCGAGGAGGAAAAGGCCCGTCTTGTTACGCTGCACCGCATGGATGAGGATCAGAATCGCGGCAGCGAGATAAAAGGTGTAAAGGGTCTCGCTGAGGACATAGGCGTTCATGACGATCAGGTGGGGGTTGAGGGCCGCGAGGAAAGCCGCGAGGTACGCCCCTCGAAAGGGCAGGAACGTGATGCCGATAAAATACACCATGAGCACCGTTAGGGCGTCGAGGAACGCCTGGGCTCTGAGAATATTGGCGTGAACGGAAGGGACATCCTTTCCAAGGCCGATGAAAAGCGCGAGGAAGAGAGGATAACCCGGGGCCCTGACCTTGTCGGGAGGGGGGGTGCCTTCCCTGACCAGTTCACTGCTGTATACGTTGTGGATAACCATGTTGTAGGCCGAGGTGAAGTACTGGCCGGAATCGAGACGGACGGGGATAGGGATAAGAGTATGTTTAATATAGTCACCTCTCAGACCCCAGGCCAGCAGAAACAACAGGATCAGCTGCGGCCAGACGGCCCGTCCCATATCGAAGAAGAGGTTCTTTTTCTCGTTCACACTCGTCGGCTCTCGCAGCTTCTCAGGTATGATCTTCCGTCCGGTCCATTCGTATCTGGCTGATCTGTTCTGATATCAGGCCCAGCATGAAAGTGGTGAGGGAGGTCAGGAAGAGGAGCATGGACATGTTGGTGAACCGGTGCATCGTGAGGAAGGTGTAGATGTAATAGACGCATCCTGTGACGAAAAGGGAAGCGCTGAGGGGAAGGAAAACCCTGTACGGGGAATAGATGGTGGCGATCCTGGTGATGATGAGCAGGAAACGGGTACCGTCGGAAAAGAGCCGGATCTTGCTTTTGCTTGTCTTGCTCCGGGGAGGACCATCAATGGGGGTAAACTTGATGGTCAGGCCGCTTCGGAGGTAGGACATGGTCACCGTTGTCGGGTACGAAAAGGTGTTGGGCAGAAGATAAAGGTAGCGCATGACGGTAGCCTTGCGGGTGGCCCGGAATCCGGAGGTGAGGTCCAGGACACGAGATTTGGTTACATAGGAGGCCAGCCAGTTGTATATCGTGTTGGCAAGAAACCGGTGGGATCCAGCGTGGCCCGAGGCTGTTCGGGCTCCCACGACCATATCGTAATGTTCCAGTTCGGCGAGGAGTTCCGGGATCGCTTCGGGAGGGTGCTGCCCGTCCCCGTCCAGCATGACCAGCAACTCTCCTTTTGCCGCGCGTATGCCGGTTTTCACGGAGGCTCCGTTCCCGATGTTGTAGGCGTGGGAAACAACCCTTGCCCCTCCGGCCGCAGCCGCTTTGCCAGTCCCGTCCGTGGAGGCGTCGTTTACCACAATGATCTCGAAGGTCTCGGTCCTGTCTGCCATGACCTTGCGGATCTGGTCAACAAGGCCGACGATGGAATCGGCCTCGTTGAAACACGGGACGATAAAGGACACTTGTGGATTCGCAGTTTTTTCGCTCATTTTTACCGTGTCCCTTCCTTTCCCCTCCATGCCGGTTTGATTACAGCATACTCACAAGGCTCGGGTGGGGTCAAGTTCGGTAAACTACCACAAAAACAGTTAGGAATTCGTTGACACCCGTCGGAAAGTTGGGCTAGAAAGAGGGGCGCTTTGGCTTGGGAATTATTGACCATTTTCACTGTCCGGCAGGGAGGAAGTCGGTGCCTGGAAAAACTGCTCTGAGGGTCTTGGCTTTCCTGTTTGCGCTGCTGTTCGCTGTCGGGTGCGCGACCGTGGCCCAATCGCCTCCGCCGGTTCCGTATCCGCGGGCACCGGACCTTCCGTTTTTCCACCTGGACGGAACCACCACGACCCTGGATGACTACGCTGGGAAATCCGTTCTGGTGGTCAACTTCTGGGGGCTGCGATGCCAGAACTGTATTGAGGAGATGCCTTTCCTCGAGAAACTCCATAACAAATATGCCCCCAAAGGCCTGGTAATCCTCGGTGTCAATACGGACGGAGTGCCCGCCGATCTCCTGAAGAGGTTCCTTCCGCAACTGCCCGTGACCCTCAGCTATCCCCTGGTCGTGGACCCCGATTTTACCCTTGCCGATGGTTTCAAGATGACGGCGGCACCATTGACTGTGCTCATTGCCAGGGACAGCTCCGTCCGGTACAGGCACGAGGGGTACGACCCATCCAACGAGGCCGAATACGTCCGGATCATCGAGGAACTGCTTGATCAGTAACCACCCCCCGGCAGGCCGGTGGGGTTCCTCCCGGGCGCACCGATGGCACCGGCAGGATGGCGGGTGGTTTTTCCGAGGCATCCCGATAACATGCGCACGCTTTTTATTTCCGTGATCCTGCTGGCGTTCTTCGGGGCGGCTTTCGCCTCCCCGAAGTTTCCGTCCCAAGGGAGACGAACGAGGACCGCGCGGAGGG
The DNA here is from genome assembly GCA_965603295.1 of uncultured bacterium. Lineage (GTDB taxonomy): Bacteria > BMS3Abin14 > BMS3Abin14 > BMS3Abin14 > BMS3Abin14 > JAFGWO01. Next base: position 26,963 of record CBFDCL010000014.1, read on the forward strand.
TTACGTCGGTCGCCGGATTGTTCCTTTCGAAGCCGGGACGGTGTCGGGAAAGACGGTATCGTCCGCCGATTTCGGCGGACGGATCCTGCTCATCGATCTCCGGGACCTGACTTGTGTTTTCTGGCTCGATGAACTTAGGGCCCTTGAGGAGGTTTAGGGGGTTTCCGCGACAAGGGTCTCGTGGTCTGGGGGCTTAACACGGAAAAGGCCGGGGAGGAAGAGAAGCGGATCGTGGCGGTGATACGTTAATCCAATTCCAAATTTCAGATTTCAGATTTCAAATTAAATCTCAGATCTCAAATCTCAAATCTCAGGACCCCATTTCAGATTCCAAATTCCAAAATGGATCCAGGATCCATCCGCCTTCGCTAACCCCTGCGAACAGCTTCCGACTTCGTCTTCCAGGCTACGACGGGCAAGACGGCGGACAGGAAATTCAAGATCCAGGAAAAACACGTTAACGTTTAACGAAGCCCAATTCCACAACTTCAAACTTCAAACCGCAAACATCAAACCACTATTTTCAACTCTCAAACTTTCAAACTCTCAAACTTTCAAACTCATTCTTTCTCAACCCTCACCTGGCCCTATAAAAGGATTTCCCTCTCCTCCATCCACTTGATGATGGTTCGGGCTGCCTCATCCAGGTCGTCGGATTCCAGGAAATCAAGGTCCGTTTTCTCGGGAAGCTCCCCTTTTTCGAAGGCCATGTGGACGGTGACCACCTGGTGGGGATGGACCAGTTCCCCTATGGGCTGGTGATCCGCAAGGGCAAAAGTGTTGGTAGTGGAAACAACGATCATTCCACACCGAAGGAGGATCTGGGCCACCTCGCTGAACCGGCGCACCATCTCCAGCTTGTCGGCTTCGGTAAGGTCCCTTCCGAGGCTCAACTGGATGTTTTTGGCATCCAGAAGGTAGACGTATTTCCCCCCGGAGAAAAGCCTCCTTTCCAGTTTTCGGCCCAGCCGCGCTTTGCCCGTTCCCCGGTTCCCGGTGAACAGGATAAGAGCCGAGTTATGACCGAGGCGGGAGATGCGCTCACTCTGCTTTACCTCACCCTTGCGCCATAGGAAGTCGCGATGCCTGGCTTCCTGGCGAAACCCCTGGAGTTCGTCTTCCAGCGGTTCCATGATGATCCCGCCCCCGCTGACGTCATACCCGTCGACGATGACGAAGCGGCCTGTCGCCTCAATATCCGAGTACCGGTCAAAAGCGATGGAGTGCTTCGTCTGAATGGTGACTTCCGCCACTCCGTAGCGGGGTATCTCCCCCCCTGAACTGGCCGTCCCGAGGGTTTCCGCGTCGATGCTGTTGTGGATTTTCGTGACTTTCATCTCCGTCTCGCGAGTGGCCAAACGAAGGAGATAAGTTTCCCCCTCTCGCAGCGGCTCCATGCCCATCCAGAACACGTTGGCGCGGAAAAGAGAGGACACTTCCGGAGGGTTCTCCGCCAGGGAGGCGATCTCCCCCCTCTCGATGAAGATCTGTTCATCCAGGGTGATCCCGGTGGACCATCCGGCGGAAACGGAGGTCGGGGGGATGGGGACGTTGAACGTCTCGATGGTATTTATCATGGCCGTCTTGTTGGACGGGGAGAAGACAAGGTGGTCGCCTGGTTTTAACGTCCCTGAAACGACGCGTCCGACAATGATCCTGCGTTCGTCGAACTTGTAGACGTCCTGAATGGGATAACGCAGGGGCAGATCGGCACGGGCAGGAAGCTTTTCAAACCTTTCCAGCGTTTCCAGGACCGTTGGCCCTTCGTACCAGGGAATGGCCCCCGAGGGTTCAACGACATTGTCCCCTTCCCGAGCCGAGGCGGGAACGAAGTATTTGGCGTTTACCTCCAGTTCTTTCAGATAAGCGGTAAAATCCCTTTCGATCTCCCGGAACCGTCCTTCATCGAACCCGAGCAGGTCCATCTTGTTGACCACAACGGCCACCTGCCGGATCCCAAGAAGGCTCAGCATGTACCCGTGTTGTTTGGACTGCTGACGGATACCCTCCGCAGCGTCGATAACCAGGATAGCCGCGTCGGCCCTGGCGGCGCCGGAGATCATGTTCTTGAGAAACTCCTTGTGCCCGGGGGCATCGATGATGATGTATTCCCGGTTCTTCCAGTAAAAGAAGGTCCGGGCCGTGTCGATGGTGACTCCCTGCTGCTGTTCCTCCAGGAAGGCATCGAACAGGAAGGCGTATTCGAAATCTTTCCCCTGCTGCTTGCAGATGTCCATGACCTTTTCAACGTGGCCTTCCGGGATCGAGCCCGTATCGGCATAGATCCTGCCGAGAAGCGTGGACTTTCCGTGATCCACGTGACCCACGAAGACGATCTGGAAGTTTTCCCGGAGGGCGTCCTCAGCGACCTGTGTGAGACCATCAGAAGCTGTCATCACATGTATCCGCCTTTCCGAAGCATCTCCATCCCGCGATTGGCATCCTGGGCCCGGCCCGACCTTTCCGCCACTTTTGTTTTTCTCAGTTCCTCGATGATCTCCGGTATTGTCGTGGCCGTTGAGTCGATCTTGGCGGTGCATGGATCACAGCCTAAACTGCGATAGCGTTTTCCGTCCCCCTGGTCGAAATACAGGTCAACGACGCGGACCTTTTCCCGGTGGATGTATTCCCAGACGTTGATCTCGGTCCAGTCGAGCAGGGGGTGGATCCGGACGTGGGTGCCCGGGGCAAAACGGGTTTTGAACTGGTCCCACAGCTCCGGCGGCTGTTCACGGAAGTCCCAGTCGTTGTATTTATCCCTGGCCGAGAAGTATCTTTCCTTGGCCCGGGTTCCCTCTTCGTCGGCCCGGACCCCGAGGATTACGCCGGTGTAGCCCTTCTCCTTCAGTGCCAGTTCCAGTGCGACGGTTTTGAGAGCCGTGCAGCACTCGATCCTGCCCTTGTCCGGGTGCATGCCTTCAGCGAGAGCCTGATCATTCTTGGCCACGACCAGGTTCAGGTTCAGTTCCCGGGCCAGGTTGTCCCTCCACACGATCATCTCCGGGATCTTGTACGTGGTGTCGATGTGCACCAGGGGGAAGGGTACGTGCCCGAAAAACGCCTTGCGAGCAAGCCACAGGAGGACGGTGGAATCCTTTCCGATGGACCAGAGCATGCTCAGGTTGTCGAAGTTCTTATAGGCTTCCCTTAGGATGTAGATTGACTGGTTCTCGAGTCTTTCAAGATGATCCATAAACGATAATCTCCCTGTAAAAAACTGACAGTTTGAGGTTTGAAGTTGTGAAATGGATCCAAGATCCAAGGGGAAACACGTTGGACGTTTAACATTGGACGATATCTCTGGACCCTGGACTCTGGACTGATTTTTCTCCTTAACTTTTATTTTTCGATGATGCCGGATTTTCTCATCAACTCAATAATTCTGTCAGCGCAATCTTCCACTGACATCCTTCCTGTATCCAGGATCAGTTCCGGATCCTCGGGATCCTCGAAGGGGCTGTCGATCCCGGTGAATTCCTGAAGTTCACCCCTCCGGGCCTGGGCGTACAGCCCTTTCGGATCTCTTGATTCGCACAGTTCGAGGGGGCAGCGGACAAAAATCTCGAAAAACTCCCCGTTCTCGAAAAGGCCCCTGGCCCTGTCCCTGTCCTGTTTGAAGGGTGAAATGAAGGCTGTGATCACCACCAGGCCCGCCTCGGTGAAAAGTCGGGAAACCTCCCCTATGCGCCGGATGTTTTCCCCCCGGTCTTCTTCGGAAAAACCCAGGTCACCGTTAAGGCCGTGCCGGATGTTGTCTCCGTCGAGAACAAAGGAGTGAACCCCCCGGTCCATGAGGCGTCGTTCCACCTCATGAGCCACCGTTGACTTACCGGACCCGGACAGACCCGTCAACCAGACCGTGCAGCCGCCATGTCCCAGGATCCTCCTGCGGTCGGCCCTGGATATAAGGCTTTCATGCGGTGTGATGTTTTTTTTTGGCAACCTCAAACCTCAAACTTCAAACTTCAAACAATCAAATATTCAGCCTCTAGAACTTCCATATCATGGGAATGACGATCATCGCTACTGCCATGATGAGAAAGTTTAGGGGAAGACCAACCTTGACGAAATCCCGGAAGCGGTAACTCCCGGGACCGTAAACGATCATGTTCGTCTGGTAACCGAAGGGTGTTGAGAACGCGGCGGAAGCCCCCACGGCTACGGCGATGACGAAAGGCATCGGGTCAGCCCCTACCTGGGACGAGGCCGAAATGGCGATGGGGAACGCCAGAGCTGCCGCCGCATTGTTGGTGATCACTTCCGTCATAGCGGAGGTGATGAGGTACACGGCTCCCAGGACACCGAGGGGACCGAGCCCGTGGACAGTGTTGATGAGCCCTTGAGCGATGAAGGAGGCCGCCCCGGTCTTGTCCATCGCCTTGCTGATCCCCAGGGCACACGCGATGACGATAAGGACGTTCCACTCGATGGATTTGCGGGCGTCGGCCGGTTTGACCGTTCCCGTCAGGACCAGAATGGAAGCGGCCAGGATAGCTGCCTTGAAAATGGACAGGAACCCGAGGCCGGCTACGAAAACCATGCCCGCCAGGCAGAAAATCGAGATAAGTGATTTTTTCCGGTCCAGAGCAGGCATGTCGGTGCCGCTTGACACCATGTAGAATTCCCTGGATCGGTTCCATGTTTTGAAGAAGTCGTCGTTAGCCAACAGCAGAAGGGTATCCCCGGTTTTCAAAACAATATTCCCGATCTTGTCCCTCACACGTTCACCGCTGCGGTGTACCGAAAGAACCACAGCCCCGTAATGGGCCCGGAAATTCCCTTCCTTAATGGTTCGACCCAGCATGGGCGATGTTCTGGAAACCACGGCTTCGATAATCCGGGCCTGACCGCTTCGCCTGAGATTGTGGTAAAGACGCGGCTCATCTGCCGGTATCAGGTTTTCGATCTTCTGGAGTTGAACGATGGAATTTACCAGTCCGGTGAAGAGAAGACGGTCACCCAGGTAAAGGCGATCGGTCGGCTTCACGGGAGCAAGGTACTCCTCGTTGCGGAATATTTCTGCCAGGAAAAGCCCCTGAAGGTTTCTCAGCCCCGCGTCGGTAACGGTCTTACCGATGAAAGGGCACCCGGCGCGGACCTCCATCTCCACAAGGTACTCCCGTCCGCTTTCCATCAGGTCCTCCACAGGACCCCTGTGATCCGGGAGCAGGCGGTGGCCCACCAGGACCAGGTACAGGATACCGACGAAGGCGGCGGGGATGCCCACCCAGGCCAGTTCGAAGAAACCCAGAGAACGGTTCATCTCCTGCTGAAGAAGGCCGTTAACCACGAGGTTGGTGGAAGTGCCGATGAGGGTACAGATACCCCCGAAAATGGAAGCATAGGAAAGGGGAATGAGAAATTTGGAGGGGGAGAGCCCCCGGGCCTTCGCCCAGTCACGCACCGCCGGGGTGAACATCGCGACGATAGGAGTGTTGTTCAGGAAGGCAGAAAAGGCCGCCGTGGGCACGGCCATACGCAGCATGGGACGTCGGATGCCGTCGCCCCGGCCCATGATCCGGGCTGCAAAAATTTCCAGTATACCGGAAGACTGGGCCGCGAAGGCCACGATAAAGAGAATACCTACCGTGAGCATCCCCTGGTTTGAAAAACCCTGAAACGCTTCCTGTGGGTTCAGGACACCTGCAAGGAAAAGGGCTGAGAGGCTGACGAAAAGGATGACATCCGGGGCCAGGACCTCGAGTGCCAGGGCCAGAAGCATGGCAACTATAACAACGATCGTAAATATTCCCGCCGCGGCCATTTTTTCTCCCGTAAACTTGCGGTATCACTCCCGGCCCAGGGCAATATTCAGACGGAGCCCGGAATGGCCCCCTTGAGTTCTTCCGGCCTCACCCTTCCCAGGATAGAAAAGGCGATCCTGCCCTTTGGATCAATGTTGAGGAGGGATTTGATCATGTGTTCGAATTCATCCTCGGCACCGGGAAAAATCCGACGAAAAACTCTTAACTTTTCCATCCAACCCCATGACACTGGTGCTGGGGGCGTGGCGACCTGGAGGATGGTGGCGATTGACGCAGGCAGTCGGTGTTCACCGGGTAGAGGATCTGGGAGGCGAAAACCACCGAGGAATAACTATCAACGCCCATGCCATGTTGTCAATCGTAAAACTTGGATTAACGACCGGGATAAAATAGTTAACCCCTTGAAGCTCAGGGAAGAAACCGTCGGTGGAGTTTTTGGTTTCAGAGACGATGAGGAAAGACCAGGGATTTTGTGGATATCTTGGGGTGAAGGAGTGTTGCGGGGTGTTCCTTGATGGTCTACTGTTTGCCGGTGGTGTGTTTTTGTGCAATCCTGTTTGCCAAATGGAGGTTCCCATGAAACTTACCGAAAGACAGATGGAACTCTGCACCCGGAACCGCTGGGATTTTTCGGATCTCAACGCACTGTTTCTCAACTGCACCCTGAAGAGGAGCCCGGAGATGTCCCATACGGAGGGGCTCATCCGGATGTCGGGGGGGATCATGGAGAAAAACAGCGTCACAGTGGAGTCTCTCAGGCCTGTGGACTTCAGTATTGCCAGCGGTGTCTACCTCGACATGACCGATCACGGGTGGGAGGAAGACGATTGGCCTCGGATATACGAAAAGGTAAGGGCCGCTGATATCCTGGTCATCACCTCACCCATCTGGCTGGGAGACAAGTCCTCAGTATGCACGAAAATCATCGAGCGGCTCTATGCCTCCTCCGGAGACCTCAACGAAAAGGGGCAGTACGCATACTATGGACGTGTCGGGGGATGTCTCATCACCGGCAACGAGGATGGTGCCAAGCACTGTGCCATGAACATCCTATATTCTCTTCAGCATCTGGGGTTCGTCATCCCGCCCCAGGCCGATGCAGGGTGGCTTGGAGAGATCGGCCCGGGGCCGTCCTATCTGGATCCGAACTCGGGTGGGCCGGAGAACGATTTCACCAACCGCAACACCACTTTTATGACCTGGAACCTCCTCCACATGGCCAGAATGATCAGGGATGCGGGAGGCATTCCCGCTCACGGAAACCAGGGTTCGGAATGGGAGGCTGGCTGCCGGTTCGACAGCCCGAATCCGGAATACAGATAAATAAGAAATAAGTGGAAAGAATTTTCCTCTGCACTCTACACTTTGCACTCTGCACAGGGGTGGGTGACCACAATCTGCTTGGACACCCAGGGGGCAACACCGGTTGGGCACCAGGATGTAGCCCAACGGCTTTGAAACCGGTGGGGGGTCCGGGGGGTTTTTTACCAGAATTGAGAGGCTGGGAAC
>CBFDCL010000015.1:0-34208 GCA_965603295.1 uncultured bacterium
TCCCGTCCAGGGTTACCGGCGGGAGGCTGCAGGCGGAATCCCCCGAATGGACACCTGCCTCCTCAATATGCTCCATGATCCCGCCCACGACGACGATCCTTCCGTCCCCGATGGCGTCGACATCCACCTCGACGGCATCCTGTACGAAGCTGTCAATAAGAACCGGGTGCTCCGGGGATGCGGTGACCGCCTCGGCCATATAGCGCTGCAGGCCCTCTTCGTCATGGACGATCTCCATGGCCCTGCCTCCGAGCACATAGGAGGGCCGGACCACAACCGGGTACCCGACACTGCGAGCCACGGCCCTCGCCTCCTCAACAGAAGAAGCGAGGCCGTTGGGCGGCTGCCTGAGACCGAGATCGTCCAGCAGCGCCTGAAACCGTTTCCGGTCCTCAGCAAGATCAATCTTCTCCGGGGAGGTCCCGATGATGGGGACCCCTGCTCTCTCCAGATCCAGGGCCAGTTTCAGGGGGGTCTGTCCCCCGAACTGGACAATGACACCGTCGGGTTTTTCCACCTCCACGATGTTCAGGACATGTTCGAGGGTGAGGGGCTCGAAATAGAGGCGATCGGCGGTGTCGTAGTCGGTGCTGACCGTCTCGGGGTTGCAGTTGATCATGATGGTCTCGTAACCCTCTTCCCGGAGGGCAAAGACACCGTGGACGCAACAGTAATCGAACTCGATCCCCTGGCCGATCCGGTTGGGCCCTCCTCCGAGAATGATGATCTTTTTCCTGGACGTGGGGATTGCCTCATCCTCTGTCTCGTAGGTGGAATAAAGGTAAGGAGTATGGGCAATGAACTCGGCCCCGCACGTGTCCACCTTTTTAAAAACGGCCTTTATCCCTTTTTCTGCCCTCCTCTCCCTCACATCCCCGGGGGTTGCCCCCGTCAGAGCAGCGATGCGCAGATCGGAGAATCCGGCCTGTTTGGCCATCAAAAGATCCTCACCCGAAAGTTGGGCAAGGGATTTCCCCGACAACCAGCCCTCAGCCCGGACCAGCCGGGACACCTGTTCCAGGAACCATGGGTCAAAGAAGGTCAGGTCCCGGATCTCATCGGTTTCCATCCCCCGACGGAAAGCCTCCGCAAGGTACCAGAGCCTCTCCCAGTTGGGGACCCTCAGCTTCTCCCGGACCAGATCATCATCGGCCGAGGGGCGTCCTTCCAGACCGTCAGACGCGATCTCCAGAGACGAGATTGCCTTTAAAAGCGCTTCACTGAAGGTGCGCCCGATGGACATGGCCTCCCCAACGGACTTCATCTGCGTGGTGAGGACCTGGTTGGCACTGGGAAACTTCTCAAAAGTGAACCTCGGGAACTTGACAACGACATAGTCCACCGTTGGCTCGAAACACGCCGGTGTCACCCTGGTAATGTCGTTGGTGATCTCGTCAAGGGTATACCCCACCGCAAGCCGTGCGGCGATCTTTGCGATGGGGAACCCCGTTGCTTTGGAGGCCAGGGCACTGGAGCGCGAAACTCTTGGGTTCATCTCGATCACCACCATGCGGCCGTTTTCCGGGTGGACGCCGAACTGGATGTTGCACCCCCCTGTGTCGACACCGATCTCCCGGATAATAGCCAGGGACGCATCCCTCATCTCCTGGTATTCCCGGTCCGTAAGGGTCATGGCGGGGGCCACTGTGATGGAGTCGCCTGTGTGGATCCCCATCGGGTCGAAGTTTTCTATGGGGCACACGATCACCACGTTATCGTTCCGATCTCTCATCACCTCCAGTTCGTATTCCTTCCACCCGAGGATGCTCTCCTCGATAAGGATCTCCCCAGTGGGGGAAAGGTCGATCCCCCATTTGACGAAGCGCTCCAGTTCATCCATGTTGAACGCAATGTTTCCACCTGTCCCCCCCAGGGTGAACGACGGCCTGATAATGGCGGGCAGGCCCACCTCCCGGACGATCCTCAGTGCATCCTCCATGGACCGTGCGTAACCGCTGCTTGGCAGATCCAGACCGATCTTCCCCATGGCTGTCTTGAACCGGTCGCGATCCTCGGCCTTCTCGATGGCTTCGCGATCCGCCCCGATCAACTCCACACCGAACTTCCCAAAAACCCCCCTTCGATCCAGATCAATTGCCAGGTTCAGGGCCGTTTGGCCCCCGAGGGTGGGAAGAACAGCATCAGGGCGCTCCTTTTCCACGATCTTTTCCAGGAACTCCGGAAGCAGGGGTTCAATATAGGTACGGTCGGACAGTTCCGGATCAGTCATGATGGTAGCGGGGTTACTGTTGACCAGTACCACCTCGTAACCCTCCTCCCGCAGCACTTTGCACGCCTGGGTCCCAGAATAATCAAACTCGCAGCCCTGCCCGATGACGATGGGGCCCGATCCAATGATAAGGATCTTCCGGATGTCCGTTCGTTTAGGCAATGATTATCTCCCAAGTTTCCAGTGTCTGGTTTACCGTTTCTGTTTGGCAGGTGCTAGTTTCCAGACACTAGACACCAGACCCTAGATACTTGGCTCTGTTCTTCTCCATCATTTCAACAAAGTGATGGAAGAGGTAATGCGCGTCGTGCGGACCGGGTGAGGCCTCGGGATGGTACTGGACGGAAAAAGCCGGCATTTCAAGGTGTCTGATCCCCTCAACCGTCCCATCATTCAGATTGACATGGGTGACCTCTACCCGCTGACCGGCCTTGAGCAGGGAGTCCGGATCCACGACAAACCCGTGGTTCTGGGAAGTGATCTCCACTCTGCCGGTGGAGACATTCTTGACGGGGTGATTCCCCCCGTGGTGGCCGAATTTGAGCTTGAACGTTTTCCCCCCAAGGGAAAGGCCGAGGATCTGATGGCCAAGGCAGATGCCGAAGATCGGCACCTTTCCCAGGATCTCCCTGACGGTGGAAACGGCATATTCCACCGGTTCCGGGTCCCCCGGTCCGTTGGAGAGAAACACCCCGTCCGGTTTCCGTTCAAGAATCCGCCCCGCGGTGGTCCCCGCCGGGACCACCGTAACACGACAACCCACCCCCGAAAGTTCCCTGAGGATGTTCCTCTTGATGCCGTAATCCATCGCGACGACGTGGAACCGGTCTCCCGCGGGTCCGGTTCCACTCAGGGGGTGGTAAGGGCCCTCGTTCCACGCATATTCCTCTGGCGGGGTGACCTCACAGACCAGATCCTTGCCCTCCATGGATCCCCAGGCGCGGGCGATCTCGACAAGCTCGTCCCCGGTCACATCCCCGACCCCGATGACCCCAGCCTGGGCCCCTTTGTCCCTTATGTGTCTGGTCAGGGCCCGGGTGTCGATCCCCTCGATCCCGGTGATGCCATGGCGTTCGAGATAGTCATCCATCCCCTCCAGGGCCCTCCAGTTACTTGTTACCCGGGAACTTTCCTTGACGACGAACCCGGACACCCAGGGTTTCCCGGATTCCTCGTCCGAAGGGTTGACACCGGTGTTACCGATCTGTACCGGCGTCATCACAACGATCTGGCAATGGTAGGAAGGGTCGGTAAGGATCTCCTGGTACCCCGTCATACATGTGTTGAAAACCACCTCCCCCACGGTGATCCCCCTGGCACCGAAACCCCATCCCTTGAAAAGGGTGCCGTCCGCCAGCGCCAGAACCGCTCGGGGCCTGTTGTTTTTGAGAATCTGGGAAAGAGAAGTCATTTATTTCCCCGTGGGCAAGGAATCAGGAGCCAGTATCCAGTAGAAATAACCTTCAATTGGCGTACCATTGCTCTTGTGTTGTCCCGGAATTTCTCCTGTCTCCTGGATTCTCACCTGATGATTCCCTCATCCCTGTGATATACCCTGCGGCCCTCCACGAACGTGCATACCACCTCACCGTGGAGCTTCATACCTCCGAAGGGCGTATTTTTTCCCTTGGACAGAAAAGCGTCAGGATCCACCGTCCATTCCCTGTCCGGGTCCACCAATATGACGTCCGCGGGTTTTCCCTCAGCAACAGCCCCTCCCGGAAGGCCAGCAATCCTCGCTGGGTTGACCGTCCACTTGGCAACCGCGTCAGACAGTTCCAGTCGCCTGCTACGGACCAGCTCCAGGGTGAGTGCCAGGGCCGTCTCTAAACCGGATATCCCGAACGCGGCCAGGTCGAACTCCACATCCTTCTCATCTTTATGATGGGGGGCGTGATCTGTGGCAATGACGTCAAGGGTTCCATCGGCGAGACCTTCAATGACGGCTTCCACGTCATCCTCGGTCCGGAGAGGAGGTTTCACCTTGGCATCAGTAATATATCCGGCCACAGCCGTATGGGTCAGTGTGAAAAAGTGCGGGCAGGTTTCTGCAGTGATGGAAAGACCTTCCCCTTTTGCATCCCGGATGAGATCCACCCCGGCCCTTGTACTTACATGGGCGATATGGACCCTTCCACCGAACTCCCGGAGAAGAGTGATATCCCTGGCTATACCGGAGACCTCCGCGGAGGCCGGGATCCCCTCCAGACCGAGCATGGTGGATACAGGCCCCTCGTGCATGACCCCTTCTCCCGCGAGATCGAGGTCCTCGGCGTGGTCGATGACAAACATTCCAAAAGCCGCCGAATACTCGATGGCCCGCCGCATGATCTCCCCTCCCTTTACGGGATAGCCGTCGTCCGAAACGGCTACGCACCCCGCTTCGGACAATTCCCCCATCTCGGAGAGAGACTCTCCCTTCATCCCCTTTGTGACCGAACCAATGGGGTACACCCTTGCCAGGCCAGCCTCGGAGGCGCACTGGAGGATATGGGCAGTAACGGATGCCCGGTCGTTGACGGGATCCGTGTTGGCCATGCACATGACGGATGTGATCCCTCCCTTAACAGCGGCGGCGGTACCGGAAGCCACTGTCTCCTTATACTCGAAGCCGGGCTCCCTCAGGTGACAGTGCATGTCGATCAGGCCGGGCAGAACCAACAAGCCGGCCGCATCAAACCGTTTCAAGCCTTTGGCCGGCTCTATCCCCGTCCTCACCGCGGCAATGAGACCGCGATCCAGCAGGACGTCGGTAACTTCGTCCCTTCCGGAAACCGGATCCACAACGCGGCCACCGCTAATCAGGTACTTCATCGGATCCTCCACACAGGAGATAAAGGACAGCCATCCTGACCGCCACCCCGTTTTCCACCTGTTCCAGAATAACGCTCCTGCTCCCATCGGCGATCTCCGACGAGATCTCCACCCCTCTGTTGATGGGGCCGGGGTGCATCACGAGAGCATCCTCACTGGCCAGGGCCAGGCGCCCGGGGGTCAAAGAGAAGAAGCGGGCATATTCCCTCAATGTGGGGATAAGAGGGCCGCTCTGCCTTTCCAGCTGGATTCGGAGCATGATGACAACATCGGCACCTTCCAGAGCCTGTTCAAAGGAACCGGCCACTCTGGTACCCAGGCTCTCGATGCCGGGGGGGATCATGGTCGGAGGCCCGGTGACCACGACGTGGGCACCCATGGCAGCGAACCCGCATATATCGGACCGTGCCACCCGGCTGTGGGCGATGTCCCCGGCAATGACGACCTTCAGTCCGGACAGTTCTCCTTTTCGTTCCCTCACGGTGAAAAGATCGAGAAGTCCCTGCGTGGGATGTTGGTGGCAGCCGTCTCCGGCGTTGACAACACAGCAGTTCAGCCGGTCTGCAAGCATCATGGGTGCCCCGCTGAACCGATGCCGAATTACAACAACATCCGGGGCCATGGCCTCAATATTCCGCGCTGTATCCACCAGAGTCTCGCCCTTGGCTGTACTGCTTGCTGCTGCCGTGAAGTTCACCGCGTCGGAGGAGAGCCGCTTGGCAGCGATCTCGAAGGAGGTCCTCGTCCTGGTACTGGGCTCGAAGAAAAGGTTCACAACCGTCTTGCCCCGCAGGGTGGGGACCTTCTTGATCTTCCGCCGGGAAATCTCCTTCATCCCGGCCGCAGCATCAAGGATTAAGGAAATGTCCTCCGCCCGCATCCCGTCGAGGCCAAGAAGATGCCTGGAATTGCCGATCATCGTAAATCCCCCATTGATTCAGCCCAAAGCCCAAAGACCAAAGCCCAAGGGAAGGACGTGGATTGTCTAAAAGAATCTCTCTTTGGACGTTGGGCTTTGGACCTTGGACTCAAGTAATATCCCCTTCACCCATTACCACTTCGTCCCTCTTCTCCCCCAGTTCCGTGAGAAGGACCTGGACCTGATCGTACTTGCCGGTGGGGATGTTTCGGCCCACGTAATCCGGCCTTATGGGGAGTTCTCTGTGCCCGCGGTCCACGAGAACCGCCAGCTGAACTTTGGCAGGGCGGCCGTGGTCCATCAGAGCATCAAGGGCCGCCCGGATTGTGCGCCCGGTGTAAAGGACATCGTCCACGAGGACCACCGTTTTTTCCGAAATGTCCACGGGGATATCGTTGAGTTTAGGCATGGGGCTCGGCCTGTCGTTGATATCATCCCGGTAGAATGTGATGTCAAGGCTGCCCGCCGGCACCCCCACGTTCTCAACATTCCTGATATGTTCCCCGATCCGCTCGGCAAGAAAAGGACCCGGTGTGGGAATCCCCACGAGGACGAGCCCCTCCGGTCCCTTGTTTTTCTCGAGGATCTCGAAAGCGATCCTCTTGATCGCCCGGTCGATCTCGTCCCGGTCCAGAATGACTTTTGTACGCCGGCCTTTCATCCCCCCTCCTTACGCGAAAAAAAGAGCCTCACCGCGCATGCGCGGAGAGGCTCCCAGGTTTTTTTTGAGGTGAGTGGTTTTCATTTTCCCTTTCTAATCTCACGGAATTAGATTAAAGGGTTTGCTTTTTTTTTATCTCTCGAACGGGTCCGGTTGTCAAGGAGAACAGTAAGGATTGAGGATTGAGAATTGAGGATAACCAACGTTTGAAGTTTGAGGTTTGCAGTTTGAAGTTGCAGGAAAACACGTTTGACTCTGGACGTTAGACGTTGGACATTGGACGTTTTTTTGTTTGAAGTTTGAAGTTTGAAGTTATTGAACGCTCAACCCTCAACCCTTAACCCTGTTTTTCTCTGCACCCTGCACTGCTTTACTGCGCTGGACGGGGCACATTCTGCATGCCGTACTGCGCCCTGGCATCAAAGTGCCATGTGTGTGTGTAGAGATCAAAGGGAGTAGACACGGCCACCTTATATTTCACCCCGACCATGACTTGGCGGGTCTTTTCATTCCGCGTTACGGTGATATTCTCTTGGGTGGCCGGGATCTCGTTTATCCGGATTGCATCCAGGACCTTGTTCCGCGCATGTGGAACCGTCCCGTCCACGCTCAATGTCCGGGCAATGGTGTCCAGGTCGTTCTGGAACACGGCGTTCTTGATGAAAGGCGTGCCAATCCTCCACCCGGATACCACCAGATATCCAACAACAAGAATAGCGAGGATCTTTTTCAGGTCCATAGATGACTATCTAGCACAAAACGGGAGAGGAAGGGGATTTAAAGTTTGAGAGTTTGAGAGTTTGAAAGTTTGAGAGTTTGAAAGTTTGAAAGTTTGGGAGTTTGAGAAGGCAAGTGTTCACACTTTTTCCAGGTCGCTTAATCGCTCAGTCGCTAAGTCGCCAGGTCGTACCTTCGACCCTCAAAGCTCAGTCCTTCATGTTCACGAACTGAAGGGGAATCTCGATGTCCTTTTCCTTGAGGATGGTGATCACAGACTGGAGGTCGTCGATCTTCTTCCCCGTCACACGCACCTGGTCATCCTGGATAGCAGCCTGGACCTTGAGTTTTGCGTCCTTGATGATCTTGACGATCTTCCTGGAGGTATCTTTGTCGATACCCTGATGGAACGTCCCTCCGCATTTGAGATTGCCCTGGGAGGTACCTTCGGGTCTGTTGAAGGCCAGTCCCTTGGCCTCGATCTTCCTTCTTACCAGATGGGTGATGACGATCTCCTGGATTGCCTTTAGCTTCAGCTCATCCGGGGCCAGGATGTTCACCTTCCCATCCTTTCTTTCAAACTGAACCTCGGATCCCGATTGGCGCAGATCGTAACGCGTTGCGATCTCCTTCTTGGCGTTATTGATCGCATTATCCACTTCCTGCATGTCTATTTTGTTGACGATATCGAATGACGGCATGATGGAACTCCATAAAGGAAAAATATGGCCTGTATTACTCTAGACACCGAATTGTTTCCTTGGACATTGGGCTTTGGAATATATCCTTCCTTTTCACTGGGCACTTTGCACACTGCACTGATCCTAATCTATTCCGTCCCCCATCCAGCCCCGACTTGAGGCACGCAAGAGTGCGTCAGATGCAAGGCCAGAGCCCCGAGGAAACCGGAGACGTACGCAGCCAGGTACTTCGAGGATTTTCGAGGGGCGATAACGCAGCAGATGGCGTGCTATGGGGTGCCGCATTAATCTATTCCGTCCCCCATGCGGCTAAACCTGGGCCACTTTCTCTCATGATCCCACGACCAGTAGATCGCCAGGGCCTTGCCCCTCACGTCGGCAAGGTCCACGAACCCCCAAGCCCGGCTGTCGTTGGAGTTATCACGGTTATCCCCCATCACAAAGATCTTGCCTTTCGGAACAACGATCTTCTTCATGTTTCGAAGGTTTCCCGATTGGGGGTGATAACGCACCAGGTGATCCTTTCCGGACAATGATTCGATACGATCCTCGTGGACAACACCGTTCCTCTCACTCCGATCACAGAGGTAACCCGCCAGGTCCTGGTCGAAATAATAGTCAAAATCGTCCCCATTCTTTCCGACATCGGAAATAGGGGCCTCCTGTCCGTCAACCTGGACCCGGCCATCCACAACCTGGATCGTATCCCCTTCGACGGCAACACACCTCTTGATGAAATCCAGCCTCCGGTCCTTCGGAAACCGGAATACGACGACGTCACCTTTCTCCGGCTCCCGGACAGACAGAACCTTCCCTTCCGCGAAGGGGACCCTGAAACCGTACAGGAATTTGTTGACCAGGATGTGATCCCCGACCAGGAGAGTTGGTACCATGCTCGGCGACGGTATCTTGAAAGCCTGGACCACGAATGTCCTGATGAACAGAGCGAGGATGAGCGCGAGGACGATGGCCTCGACGTATTCCCTGAACTTCCCCTTCAACTGCCCCGATGCTCCTGGCCCGTTCAATCTCACCGTCTCTTCAGCCTTTTTCATGTCCCTGGACAAATTTTCCTCCCATGAATGCAGTGATCTGTTACCGATGCCGGGTGAATTCCAAATCCGGAAATCAAACGCCGGAAAGAATAACGTGTTTCTTCCGCAACTTCAAACTTCAAACACGTGAGAAAGGTCCAACGTCTAACGCCGAACGTCCAACGTGTTTTCCTGCAACTTCAAACTGCAAACCTTCAAACTTTCAAACCCTCAAACTCTCAAACCGTTTTTCTATTCTATTCCACTTTCATGATAGCCATGAAGGCGTTCTGGGGGATCTGGACTTTCCCGACGCTTTTCATCCTTTTTTTCCCTTCCTTCTGCTTCTCCAGGAGCTTGCGTTTCCGCGTTACATCTCCCCCGTAGCACTTGGCGAGAACGTTCTTCCTCAAAGCTTTTACCGACTCTCTGGCAATGACCCTGCTGCCGATGGCGGCCTGAATAACAACTTCGAACATCTGCCGGGGGATGATCTCTTTCATCCTGGCGGCCAGATCACGTCCCCGGTAGTAGGCTTTCTCCCCGGGAACAATAACGGACAGGGCATCCACCGCTTCCCCGTTCACCCTGATATCCAGCTTGACCAGATCTCCGTGACGATCCTCCACGGGATCGTAATCCAGGGAAGCGTACCCCCGGCTCACGGATTTAAGCTTGTCATAAAAATCAAAAATCACCTCAGCCAAGGGGATATCGTACTCCAGAACAACCCTGCGGTCTTCCAGGTATGTGAGAGAAACCTGCCGGCCCCTCCTTTCCCCAAGGAGGGACAAAACACCTCCCATATACTCGTCAGGCAGCATGATGGTGGCTCGCACGTAGGGTTCCCGGATCTCCTCGATCTCTCCGGACACAGGCATTTTAGCCGGGTTGTCCACCTCGACCCATCCCCCGTCCTTTCTAAGCACCCTGTAAACAACTGTCGGGGCAGTGGTAACCAGATCCAGGGAAAAATGCCTCTCGAGACGCTCCTGGACCACTTCCATATGGAGCATCCCAAGAAAGCCGCAACGGAAACCGAATCCGAGGGCCTCTGACGTTTCGGGCTCGTATTTCAGGGAGGCATCGTTAAGGACCAGTTTTTCGAGGGCCTCCCTCAATTGGCCGAACTCCTCGCTGGTAGCCGGGTAAAGGCCAGCGTAGACCATCGGTCGGATTGTGCGAAAACCGGGGAGGGGAACCTGGGCCGGCCTCCTGGCCTCGGTAACCGTATCCCCCACCTGGACCCTTTTCAGGTCCTTGATCCCCGCAACGAAATAACCGACTTCCCCGGCCGGAAGGGCATCCATCCTGACCGAGACGGGCTGGAAGGCCCCGATCTCCCCGCCCTCGTAAACACCCCCATGGGCCATGAGGCGGATCCGGGTCCACGGCCGGAATGTGCCCTCGAAGATCCTCACCAGGCCCACGACCCCCACGTAGTTGTCGTACCACGAGTCCACGATAAGGGCCCTCAGGGGTTCTTCCGGATCCCCGAATGGCGGAGGGATAAGCCTCACCACCGCTTCCAGAAGATCCTCGACGCCCGTTCCCATCTTGGCGCTGACCTGGATAACGTCCTCCCGGTGGATACCCAGGACCGCCTCCAACTCCTCAATGACCCTTTCCGGATCGGCACTGGGGAGGTCGATCTTGTTGATAACGGGGATGATGACAAGATTCTGTTCCACCGCGAGGTACGCGTTGGCGATGGTCTGCGCTTCCACTCCCTGGACCGCGTCGACAACCAGAAGAGCCCCCTCGCAGGCGGACAGCGAACGGGACACCTCGTAGGAAAAATCCACATGTCCCGGGGTGTCAATCAGGTTCAAAACATAGTCCCTGCCGTCCCGGGCCCGGTAGGAAAGCCGAGCCGTCTGGGCCTTGATCGTGATCCCCCGTTCCCTCTCGATGTCCATGGAATCGAGAACCTGTTCGGTCCTGCCCCCCTTGCTGACCGCTCCGGTGACTTCGAGGATCCGGTCGGCAAGGGTCGATTTACCATGATCGATATGGGCGATGATGGAAAAATTCCTAATGTGGGTTTGTTTCATATTTTTTTCAGTTTCCAGATTTAAAAAAGATCCAAGATATTGTCCGGTGATTAGCAACTGGTGATTGGATACCGGAATTGCAACCCAAAGCCCAAAGGCCAAAAAAAGGCAAGTGCCTGTTGATCGGTAATTGAATTGAACAAATCACGACTCACCGTTTGTTCCCTCTGCACTTTGCACTGATCTTCAATTCTCAATTAATCCCCCAACTCTCAAACTTTCAAACGTTCAAACTTTCAAACTAATCCTTATCCTCTTCTTCCAGCTCTTCCTCTGCATTCTGGTCCCTGCACTCTGCACTCCCTTTCAGGGGAGGTGCTTTGAACATCCTGAACGGTCTTCCCGGATCCCGGAGAGCGATGGAGGCAATCAGGTAAACCACGAAAAGGATAAACGCCAGACCGAAGGGCGCTAAAATGTAGATCATCGGATCAATCATGTCAATGAGCGGCACTTCCCGCCGCGCAAGAAGTGGAAGGGTGAAAGGCTAAAGGTAAAAGGGTACACAACGATCCACCCGGGCATTCAAATCCAGGATCTAAGATCAAGGATGTCCTGTTCCTTTCCACTTTTACTTTCTCCTTTCGCCTTAGACCAGCATTCAGCCGATCGATGTACACCGGATGCTAGATTCCCAGATCAAAGCTCACTTTCCAGTCCGTTCTGTCAGGGCTGCGCAAACGGGAAAGGGTGAGGGACCAGCACCGGCCGGGTATCTCAGCCGATAGAGTCTCATCGGCCATGGTCCCGGCCTCAATATCATAGAAAGCCTCCCCGGTGAGCCATATCCCACGCACAGGGATCCTCAACCTGCCGCTGGCAAGGTCCGGGGAATCCTCAGTGGACTCACGTCCCAGGGCAATCCCCACACCCCCCGATTCATATCCGGCCTGGGTGCTCCACCCTTTGGGTGAGGCTGTCTGGCCATCGAGAGAAGGCAAAACAAGGCCCCATTCGGCATCCCGGTTAACGGTCCCCACAAAGAAGAACCCCCCGTATGTCAGGCTGGTTTCCGCAAAACCCCTCTTAAATTCCAGTTTCCCGTCACGCCACCCGCCCACTTCGAGATTCCAGCCGACTTTCCCCGTGACCAGCCGACTTCGAACCGTCACGGCTCCCAATTCCCGATCCTGGACGAGGTCCCTCCCGTCTCGGATCAGGGAAGAGGAAAAGGCGGCTCCCTGGACGTCGGATAAGGACACATCGAGATCGATCCGGTGCCTCCCCCACTTTCCCTCGGACGCCACGGAGATCCTTTCCCGCAGGGTTACCAGAAGCGCTTCATCCTCAACCGTCCCGTCCTCCCCGGTGGCGACCACCGCTTCTCCGGTAAGCGATCCGGAAAAACCTTCCGGGCCGCGGATATTCAGTCGGACGGTAGGTACAAAAAGGTTCCTTACTGACTCGTCGGAGAAACGGACCGATTCCCCCGACAGCCCCGCTCCCACGGGCCCTGCCTCGGCCGGTCCCAGGTGAACGCTCAGTCGGTCCCGATCAATGCGATCACCGGAGGCATCGACTCTCGATTGGGCCCCGTCCGGTAGAAGGCTGTCGGTGGTCAAGGTCAGATCCAGAGCGCCGGACCTTGCCTGAATGGAGGCAAGCCTGTAGACGGTGCCGGGATAGCGGTCGTCAAAATCCTGGCCGAAAAGGGCCGGAACGAGAGGAGCACTGGCATCGTACCATCTACCGCGGAGCCAGAATCTTCCTCCAAGAGACATGGCATGTTCCCCCCGGAAGTACCATCGGTTACCGTCATTCCCCCCTATGGCAAAACCACTCCAGTCCCCTCCCCCGGCGGAATCAAGCCGGTATCTTGTCTCAGCCCCCAGGCCAAGGCTGTCCCGGCTGAAGATCCGTGGGATCAGGGTCACATCGGCGTGGGAGCCGAGGGTGATAAAGAACGGCCAGGTGGATTCCATGCCGGTCTCCTCCGAGAATCTGATCTCCGGGAGAAGAAGGCCCGTCTGCCTCTTCGTTTTTACGGGGTAATAGAGGTACGGGGTGTAAAAAACAGGAACTCCAACGATGCGGAAGGCCGCATGTTTTGCGACGAGATAACCCTCCTTTCGTACCTGGATCTCCCGGGCAGTGAAAGACCAGTCAGGACACTCTCCCGGACAACTGGTAAACACCCCTTTGCTGACGCTGAACTCCTCCGGTCCAAGGCGCCGGATATCCTCCCCGCGCACCCTGAACCCGTTGGGAACAACGATGATCTCCCCGCGCCTGATTCCTCCCGTAAGATCCTCGAGATCAAGGGTCAGGGAATCGCCTGTGAAAGCCCTTCCGCTATCCTCCTCCATTTCGACCCCGCCGGATAGCAGGAGGATGTTGGTTTCGGGGTCATACCGCAGGGTGTCGGCCCTTACAGTGACCCCTTCCCCCTGAACAATCACTTCCCCTTCGGCGAACACGGTTCCGTCGGCGTCGGTATGCATGGTCGCGGCCGTCACCAGGATCCTTGACGGCACATCAAGGGACCATCCCGGACCGGCTCCCAACAAGATCGCAAGCAGCCCTGATATGACAGGGAAAAGGAATCTCACCCTTCAACTCCCGGCACGGGGTTCTTCATCTCTTCCAGCACCCTGGCGGCGAGGAACACCGATCCTGCGGCAACGACCGTCCCCTCTTCCCCGGCCTGGGAGGCCGCTTCTTTCAGACCTTCCGCCACAG
The DNA here is from genome assembly GCA_965603295.1 of uncultured bacterium. Taxonomy (GTDB): domain Bacteria; phylum BMS3Abin14; class BMS3Abin14; order BMS3Abin14; family BMS3Abin14; genus JAFGWO01. The sequence continues at coordinate 13,810 of CBFDCL010000015.1, forward strand.
TGGGAGCGGAGGTTGTCCGGGCGCCTCCCGGCATCCTCCTCTTCATCTCCTCGAGGGAGCACGCTCTCGGATGGGCAAGGGGAACCAGCACGAAACGGTCCCCGGCCTTAAGCATCTCCACAGCCATCCCCTCGAGATCCTTATCATCCAGTGCGGAAAACAGCCATACAACATCCCGGGTTTCATCGAGGGACCATACGAGGGATCGGGCAGCCGCTCGGTTATGGGCAGAGTCAACCAGGATACCAGGGGTTCCACCCAGGTCCTGAAACCGCCCGGGCCACCTTGCCGCGGCCATCCCTTCCTCCACGGCCGATACGGTGACGGGGAAACCTCTCTCATCAAGAGTCTCAAGGCCCGCCAGAGAGGTTGCCGCGTTTTCAACCTGGAAACTTCCGGGAAGACCCAGGGAAATCCCGGAAAAGTTCCACCGCCGGCCGTCAAACCGGACAGTCCCTCCCCGGTCCTCTCGATCGGCGGAGAAATCCTTCCCGCCAATGACAGGAATAGACCCACATGAATCCGCTTCCCTTAGAATGATCTCCAGGGCAGCGGTCCCGACCCCGTTGATAACCAATGGACGGTCCCGACGCATGATCATTGCCTTCTCCAAGGCGATCTTCTCAACGGTTGTCCCCAGCCAATCCGCGTGATCCACGGCAACGCTGGTTATTACGGAGATCATCGGGTCCGTCGCGTTGGTGGCATCCCAGCGCCCGCCAAGCCCTACCTCCAGAAGGGCGATATCCACCGGCCGTCTCGCAAAATGCATCAGGGCCATGGCTGTGGCGAACTCGAAATAGCTCAGCCCGACACGGGCCCCCCTGACCGTATCCACAAGGTCCTGGAGCTCGCTTTCACTCACAAGAGTTCCATCGATGACAATCCGCTCCTCGAAGCGGGACAAATGGGGGGAGGTAAAGCGGCCGACGGAAAAGCCGGCCGCTTCGAGAACAGAACCCATCAGGGAGACGACAGAACCCTTCCCGTTGGTCCCGCCGACAACAACGTGGGGATATTTCTGATGGGGCGACCCGAGGGAGACAAGGGCCTTCTCTATCCTCTCGAGTCCAGGCCGGATCCTGGATTCCTTCAGGCCGGCCAAGTAGGCCAGGGCCGGCGGCAAGGTCATTGACCCGTGAACGCTCTCAAAAGGGTAACAATGGTTTTTTTCAGTTCCCTGCGGCTTACGATCCTGTCAATCATACCGTGTTCAAGGAGGAACTCCGAACGCTGGAACCCTTCCGGCAGTTCCTGTCGAATGGTCTGCTCGATGACCCTGGGGCCAGCGAACCCGATGAGGGCCTTTGGCTCGGCCAAGTTGACATCCCCCAGCATGGCGAAACTGGCGGTAACACCCCCCGTTGTTGGATCCGTCAGCACCGAGATAAAGGGGAGCCGTTCCCGCCGCATTCGGGCAAGAGCAGCGCCGGTTTTGGCCATCTGCATCAAGGACAAGGCCCCTTCCTGCATCCTGGCCCCACCGGAAGATGAGATTATCACGAGGCCGCACCCATCCTCGACGGCCCGCTCGATGCCACGGGTGACCTTTTCCCCAACCACGGAAGCCATGCTGCCGCCCAGGAAAAAGAAATCGAACACGACCAGGACAACCTTAACCCCGTCAAGGGTGCAGGTACCGGAAACAACTGCCTCTTTAAGACCGGTTTTCTTGACAGCGGCTTTGATCCGGTCCCGATATTTCTGGGAATCCCGGAAGCCAAGGGGGTCTTCGCTCTGGATCAGTGCATCGAACTCCTCGAAAGTCCCCGGGTCAACAAGAAGATCGATCCTCTCCCTGGCCGTGATCCGAAAATGGTAGTCACATTTCGGGCAGACCTTGAGATTGCGCTCGATCTCCTTGCTGTAGACGATACCGCCGCAGTTATTGCACTTGATCCAGAGGCCCTCCGGAACCGTTACCTTCCGGGTATCGGAACGTTCCGGTCGGGACGATCTTTTTCGGAACCAGGAAACCATGGAATGATCAGCCCATATCCACCTTGGGCAGGTTCTTGAGAGACTCGGCGATCATTTCCTCGGGATAGGAGAAGTCTACCAGACTCCCATCCAGATAGGCATCATAGGCAGCCATATCAAAATGACCGTGACCGCTGAAGTTGAACACGATGACCTCTTCCTTGCCCTCTTCCTTGCACCGGAGCGCCTCGTCAAAAACAGCTTTTACTGCATGGGCCGTCTCCGGGGCGGGGATGAAACCCTCCACCTGGGAGAAGATAACAGCCGCCTCGAAAACGGGGTTCTGGGTGTAGGCAAGCGCCTCAACGATCCCTTCCTTCTGGAGAATACTCACCATGGGCGAGGAGCCATGATAGCGCAGTCCGCCCGCGTGTATTCCGGGAGGCACGAAGTCGTGCCCGAGGGTGTACATGGGCAAGAGGGGAGTCATCTGGGCAGTGTCACCGAAATCGTATGCATAGACACCCTTGGTCAATGTTGGGCAGGAGGTGGGTTCTACAGCCACGAACCGGATATCCTCTCCCGCAGCTTTCTCCGGCATGAAAGGAAAAGCGATGCCCGCAAAGTTGCTTCCACCACCGCAGCATCCGACGATCACGTTGGGTTTGTCCCCAACTTTTTTAAACTGTTCTTTGACCTCCTGACCGATCACTGTCTGGTGGAGCATGACGTGGTTCAGGACGCTCCCCAAGGCATATTTGGTGTCATCCCTGTTTACCGCATCTTCCACCGCCTCGCTGATAGCAATCCCGAGGCTGCCAGGGGAGTCGGGGTCCTTTTCCAGGATCGCCCGCCCCGCATTGGTGCAGTCGGACGGGCTGGCGATGACATCACTTCCCCAGACCTGCATCATGGACCGCCTGTAGGGTTTCTGCTGATAGCTCACCTTGACCATGTAGACCATGCATTCCAAACCGAACATCTTGCACCCGAGGGAAAGAGCGCTTCCCCATTGCCCGGCACCGGTCTCGGTGGCCAGGCGCTTGACCCCTTCTTTCTTATTGTAGTAGGCCTGGGCTATGGCGGTGTTGGGTTTATGGCTGCCGGCGGGGCTGGCCCCCTCATATTTATAGTAGATTCTGGCGGGGGTCCCGAGGTACTCCTCTAGATGATAGGCCCTGTAAAGGGGAGTCGGCCTCCAGAGACGATAAATGTCCAAGACATCTTCGGGGATATCGATCCACTTCTCCATGGAAACTTCCTGTTCGATAAGTCCCATGGGAAAGATCGGGGCAAGATCCTCCGGACCGATGGGCTGACCGGTTCCGGGGTTTAAAGGCGGGCCGGGCATTACGGGCATATCCGGTGCGATGTTGTACCATTTTTTTGGCAGGTCTTTCTCGTCCAGATTAATTTTTTTCGTGATCATCACCTTCTCCTCCCAGGAAAATTTTCCTGAATTCTGTACTCTTGATTCAGGGTGTAGCGGCAAGGGTATTTTGAATTAGTTAACACGGTTAGTGGATAAGTTCAAGGAAAGGGAAAGCTTGAAAAGGCGAAAGTAGCTGTAATAGTTATAGGAAAAGGGATATCCGGTTGAAAGTTGCAGATTGAGAAAAACTGATTTCGGATTGAGGATTGAAAATTAAGAACTATCATTTAAATTTACGAAGTTTGATACTCAATCCTCAACACGTAATTCTCAATGGCATTTCCCGTTAAACGTTCAACATTTAACGTTCCTTTAACATCCCCAGCAGTTTCTCCTCAGCACGGGCAGGATCGAGTTCCACCGTTCCCATGGACCCCCCCCCATGAAGAAGCCCCTGCTGCAATAACAGGTGATCCGGCAGATAACGATCGGGAATCGTCCTTCCCGGACCGGTGAGGACTACACTTGTCGGTCCTGACGACCTGATCTCCCCCTCTTCCAGGTGGCTGAAATGGCTAATAGCCCAGACCTCTTCCGGCACTTTATGACCCGCGATCAGAACGGTGGTCCCCTGATTTTCACAATATTCCCGGGTTCGCTCGAAGAACTCTTTCGCCCCTCCCGGGTCAAGACCGTCCGTCGGTTCATCGAGGATCAGGACCTCAGGTTCCATGGCAAGAACTCCAGCCGCGGCAGCCCTTCTCATCTGACCACCCGAAAGGGTGTGGATAGACCGGTCAAGGATATCACTCCCGAGCCCTGCCCATTGGGACGCCTTCAGGACCCTTCTTTTCACCTCAGGATCCCGAAGCCCAAGGTTCCTTGGACCGAAAGCGATGTCATCATATACCATGTCCGAGAACAGTTGCCTCTCGGGATTCTGAAAAAGGAGGGCAATTTTACCGGGGATCGAACCGGGCTCTTTCCGCAGGGAAGCAAGGGGCCGGCCCTTGAAAGTCACCCTGCCTTCGTCGGGCTCGATGAGACCGTTTGCCATCTGCAGGAGGGTGCTCTTACCCGACCCGTTGCAGCCGCAAAGCATGGTGAAAGAACCTTCCTGTATCCCGAGGTCGAGGCCGCGCAGAAGATCCGTCCCCTCCCGGGCCGGAAGGCCATAACGGAATCTGATGTCCGAAAAAGCGATGGCGGCCTCAGTTTTGGCCGTTTCGGCATCCTTCCCACCGCCGGTGGGCAACCCTCCATGGACCGGATCGAGAAAACCCTTGAGATCGGAGATTACCTTCCCAATGCTCATTGGATCGGTCATTTTAACACCCTTAGCCTTAAGGGCTAAGGCCAGACGGAGCAGGAACGGCGGGGCGATACTGTCCATCTCCCGGGCAGCCCGATTCCCGAAAAAGGCAAGGGGGGGATCATCCTCCACGACCTGTCCCCGTTCCATGAGCACGACCCGGTCGGCCGAGCAGGCTTCCGTCATGTCATGGGTAATCAGGATCACTGTCTTTCCACTGGCAGCAAGATCCCGTAAAACAGCCATGACGGCCCTCTTCCCGTCCGGGTCGAGGAAAGTCGTAGGCTCATCGAGCACAATGACATCGGGTTCCTGAACAAGAACACCGGAAAGGGCGACCATCTGCTGCTCCCCCCCGGACAGAAGATGAGGCATGCGCTTTTCCAGGTGGCGTATCCCCAGTTCATCCATGACCCTTTGAACTTTTCCGGCAATGAGGGCGGATGGAAAGGCCGCCACTTCAAGGCCAAATGCGATATCTTCCTCGACCACTGAAGTGACGATCTGGTTCTCGGGGTTGGAAAAAAGAATCCCGACCCGCGGATCGGGCGCCCCATCGGGTCTCCTGACTCCCCCTACCCGGACAGATCCCCTCTCTGGTATCAGCATCCCTTTCAGGAGAAGGGCCAAAGTGCTTTTTCCAGCAGCGTTCGGGCCGACCACCGCCACAAACTCTCCCGGTCGGGCATCAAGGTCCAGTCCGTCAACAGCCCGGATCCCGCCCGGATAGGTGTAAGTAAGGTCGCGGATTTCGAGAAAAGACATAACAATAAAGTCCTAAGTACCAGGTCCAAAGTGCTAAGGCCCAAAGCAAAAATATTACCCGTGTTGTTTACTGCTAATCCCTTATCACCTATCACTGGAGCGCCAAGTCCTTTTACCATAAAAAAAAGAGCAAGGAGAAATATCCTTGCTCTTGAAGATTCCATAAAAGGACTTGGTGTTCCTATTCCTTTTTCTCCTCGGCCGGGCTCTCTTCCTTGTTGTCGGTGGTTTTCTTGGCCCCTGCTTTGGCCTTCGTTTCCCCTTTTGCCTTGGGTTCCTTTTTGGCTTTTGTTTCTTTTTTGGCTTCGGTCGCCTTCTTCGCAGGAGCTTTCTTCTTCTCAGGTTCTACCTTTTCTTCCTTGTCGGCGGCCTTTTTCTCCTTGGGCTTTGGGCTTTGGGCTTTGGGCTCTTTTTTGGCCTTCGGGCTTGGGGTTTTGAGCTCTTTTTTGGCCTTTGAACCCTTTTCCTTGGACTGTTCCACCGGCCTGTCAACAAGTTCGACGATAGCCATGGGAGCGTTATCCCCAGGCCTTGGCTCCAGTTTAAGGATCCTGGTGTATCCGCCCTGGCGAACCTTGTACCTCTCAGCGTACACAGAGAAGAGCCTCTTGATCACCTCGTTGCTGCGGATAAAAGCCACCGCCTGCCTTCGTGCGTGAAGGTCTCCCCGTTTTCCCAGCGTGATCATCTTTTCGGCCAGCCTGCTGATCTCCTTGGCCTTGACCTCCGTGGTAATGATCCGCTCGTGGCCTAAAAGGGAAGTAACCATATTCCGAAACATGGCCTTCCTGTGAGATGAGGTCCTCCCGAACTTTTTCCCCGCTTTTCCGTGACGCATCCTTCTCCGCCTTTCCCCAGGTGCTATTTATCCCAGGTTCTCTTCAGCCCTTCCGGGCTCAGGAAAGCTCCTGTCCATCTTCCGGCACCGCATCCGCTTCATCCGGAGTCCAACCGCGGATGTCCATCCCGAAAGTAAGTCCCATCGCATCAAGAAGCTCTTTGAGTTCGTTGAGGGATTTCCTGCCGAAATTCTTGGTCCTGAGCATCTCTGACTCCGTTTTCTGCACCAGTTCCCCGATGGTCCTGATACTCGCGTTCTGGAGGCAGTTGATGGAGCGGACCGAGAGCTCCAGTTCATTGACATGCCTGTTGAGCTTCTCGAAAAGCTTTTTCTTTTCCTGCTCAGAACCTTTTTCTTCCTCTTCATCCTGAATCTCGGTTTCCTCGAAATTGATGAAGAGGTTCATGTGCTCCTTTATTATCTTGGCCGCAATGGCCAAAGAGTCTTCAGGCTTCACACTGCCGTCGGTGGTGATCTCCAGAATAAGCCGATCAAAATCTGTCACACGCCCAACCCGGGCATTTTCGACCCAGTAATTGACCTTGACAATGGGGGAGTGGATCGAATCGACAGGGATAAAATCAACCGAGAGCTCCTCATCCCTGTTACGTTCAGCGGTGACATACCCCTTATTCAGGGCCACGACCATCTCCATCTTCAGATGGGCGTCCTTCTCAAGGGTCGCGATATGATGTTCAGGGTTAAGGATCTCAACATCCTGATCGGTGATGATATCCGCGGCGATCACGGCCCCCTCCCGATCCACATCCACCGATATCACTTTGGGCTTGGCGCTGTGAACCTGGAAGCGGAGTTCCTTGAGGTTAAGAACGACCTGAGTCACATCCTCGAAAACGCCCGGAATTGTGGAGAACTCGTGAAGGACCCCTTCGATCCGAAATGCCGTAACTGCCGCACCCTGAAGGGAAGACAGCAGAACCCTTCTAATCGCATTTCCAAAAGTGGTACCGAAACCCCGCTCAAAAGGTTCAGCAACGAAACGGCAAAAGGTATCCGTGCATTCTGCCGCGGAAAATTCCAGTTTCCTCGGGCGGGTAAGGCTTTTCCAATTCTTCTCCATCATGGCCATTTTCCCCTTCCGATGGACGGTTTACTTGGAATACAATTCCACGATAAGCTGCTCGTTCACCGGGAGGGCGACCTCATCCCTTCCCGGGAAGTTCTTGAAGATCCCCTTGAACCTGGCCGGTTCCAACTCCAGCCAGGGAGGGGTGCTTTTCCTTTCAGCCGAGACAAGCGCTTCCTGGATCCTGGTAGAATTCCGGCTCTTCTCCTGGATTTCCACCACATCCCCCGGTCGAAGAAGATAGGAGGGGATGTTCACCTTCCGTCCGTTAACCATCACGTGCCCATGGCGAACCAGCTGCCGCGCGTCCGACCGTGAGTTGGAGAAACCCAATCGGAAGACCGTGTTGTCCAGCCTGCGTTCGAGAAGAACGATCAGGTTCTCGCCGGTGACACCCTTCTGGCGGTCGGCGACCTTGAAATAGTTCCGGAACTGCCCTTCCATGATCCCGTAGATCCTTCGGGCCTTCTGTTTTTCACGCAGCTGAACACCGTAATCGGAATGCTTGATCCTGCGGCTTCCATGCTGTCCCGGGGGGTAGGGTCTTCGCTCCACAGCACATTTATCGGAATAGCATCGGTCGCCTTTAAGGAAGAGTTTTGCCCCTTCCCTGCGGCAAAGTCGGCAGACGGACTCCCTGTATCTTGACAATGTAATCCTCCTTAATTCCTAAACCCGCCTTCTCTTGGGGGGTCGACATCCGTTGTGAGGGATGGGCGTCACGTCACGGATCAGGGTAACTTCGAGACCCGCAGCCTGGAGGGACCTCAGGGCCGCTTCCCGTCCTGAACCGGGTCCTTTCACAAGGACATCCACCTTTCGAATACCGTGCTCCATGGCCCTTTTTGCTGCGTCCTCCGCGGCAAGCTGCGCAGCAAAGGGGGTGCTTTTCCTGGATCCTTTGAACCCCTTGCTCCCCGCACTGCACCACGACAGGGTGTTCCCCGTCGGGTCGGTGATGGTGATAATCGTGTTGTTGAATGTAGCCTGGATATGGGCTACTCCGGCCGGTACGTTCTTCTTGACCTTTTTGCCGGTTCCTCGTTTCGGTCTAGCCATCCTCTCCTCCCGTAAAAGGGACTACTTCTTTTTCCGGCCGCCAATGGACGGACGGTGCCCTTTTCTGGATCTGGCATTGGTCCTGGTCCGCTGACCCCTGACAGGAAGCCCCCGCCGGTGCCTCAGACCTTCATAACTTCCCAGATCCATTTTTCTTTTGATGTTGAAAGAAACGTCTCTTCGCAGGTCGCCCTCAACCATATGGTTCTTGTCGATGAGTTCTCTGAGCCGGATGACCTGGCTCTCATCCAGGTCCACAACCCGCGTTTCGGGGTCAACATCCGCCGACCGCACGATCTGTGCGGCCTTTGCGGGACCGATCCCGTAAATGTAAGTAAGGGCTACCTCCACCCTCTTGCTTCTGGGTAAATCAACTCCGGCAATACGCGCCACCTGAGCACCTCCTGGTATCAGCCCTGCCGCTGCTTATGCTTCGGGTTCTCACAGAGCACCCGGACGATACGTTTGCGCCGGATGATCTTGCACTTGTCACACATTTTTTTTACCGATGGTCTGACTTTCATAACATCCTCTTTCGTCAGGTAAGGATCGCCTATTTGGCTCGGTAGGTGATCCTGCCGCGGGACAGGTCGTAGGGGGACAGTTCAACCGTCACCCTGTCCCCGGGCAGAATGCGGATGTAATGCATCCTCATTTTCCCGGAGATGTGCGCCAGAACCTGATGCCCATTCTCCAATTCCACGCGGAACATGGCATTGGGCAAAGGCTCGACTACGGTCCCTTCCACCTCAATTGCTTCTTCCTTGGCCATCAGCTCCAGCTCTCCTCCCCGGCCGTGGGATCCACGGTAAGGATCCGGGGTCCGTTTTCCGTTACGGCAACCGTATGCTCAAAATGAGCCGACAGGCTCCCATCCGCGGTTACGGCGGTCCACCCGTCATCCAGGACCCTGACCTCGTCGCCTCCCGCGTTTACCATTGGCTCAATGGCAAGCGCCATGCCCTCCTTCAAACGAACACCCCACTGGGGCTCCCCGAAGTTGGGAATCTGGGGCTCCTCGTGAAGGTTCTTCCCGATCCCATGACCCACAAAAACCTTGACGACCGAGAAACCGTTCCCCTCAACGAAGCCCTGAACCGCATGAGCCACATTTCCGATCCGGTTGCCGACAACTGCGGCCTGGATCCCTTCATGCAGTGCCGCCCTGGTTACCTCCAGCAACTTGCTCGCCTGGCGTCCAATCCTGCCAACGGGAAGGGTTACGGCGGAATCCGAATAGAACCCTTTGTAATATGCCCCGAAATCGAGGCTGACGATATCACCTTCCTTGAGTATCCTCATCCCGGAAGGGATACCGTGCACGACCTCATCATTAACCGAAACACATATGGCCGCCGGATAACCATGGTACCCTTTGAAAGCCGGTACGATCTCGAAAGATTCCGATAACCGCAGGGCCTCCTTTTCGATCTGCATGGTGGTGATCCCCGGCTTCACCACCTCTTCCATCCTTTTAAGGATCTTCCCTACAACCTGGCCGCCTTCCGCCATTAAAGCGATCTCGGAAGCTGTTTTCCTGAAGATCATCCCGACAGCCCGGTTTAAGAACCGTTATCGACGGCACCGACGATCCTGGAGAAGATCTGGTCTTTGGAATCATCACCCTTGATCCTCTTCAGAATGCCCTGCTTCTCGTAATAGGCGATAAGCGGCTCGGTCTGCTCCCTGTAGATAGCAAGCCTCTGCCGTATCGTTTTTTCCCTGTCGTCATCCCGCTGGTACAACTCACCCCCGCACCGGTCACAGACCCCGTCACGGGCCGGTGGGTTGAAAACAAGATGGAAGCTTTCCCCGCACCCTTTGCACATCCTGCGACCCGTAAGACGAGCCACAAGCCTTTCTTCCTCGATCTCGATACTGAGCACGGTATCGATCTTCCGCCCCAGTTCATCGAGGATCTCCTGGAGAGCCTCGGCTTGGGGGATCGTCCTCGGGAAACCATCCAGGATGAATCCTGCGGTGGCATCTTCCTCCTTGAGGCGTTCGGCGATGATACCGATGACCACACGGTCCGGAACCAGCTCCCCGCGATCCATGAACCCTTTCGCTTCAAGACCAAGGGGTCTTTCTTCCCTCACCGCTGTCCGAAGGATATCCCCGGTGGAGATCTGTGGGATCTTCCACCGGTCGATCATCATTTTTGCCTGGGTCCCTTTACCCGCTCCGGGAGGTCCCAGAAGGATGAGGTCCATCACCGCCTCCCCTTTATTCTGCCCTTCTTCATGAACCCTTCGTAATGCCTCGTGACCAGGTGGGTCTCAATCTGGGTAACCGTGTCGAGGGCCACACCGATGACGATGAGCAGACCCGTCCCTCCGAAATAAAACGGCACATTGAAGATCCGATAGAGGATCTCGGGCATCACGCATACGAGGGAAAGGTAAATAGCGCCCCCGAAGGTGATCCGGGACAGAACGCGGTCAATATACTGGGCGGTTTTTGTCCCGGGTCGGATACCCGGGATATACCCACCATACTTTTTCAGATTCTCCGCCACGTCCACCGGGTTGAACTGAATGGCCGTGTAGAAATAGCAGAAAAAGATGATGAGGGCGACGTAGAGCACCGTATAAAGCGCCCGTCCGGGGGCAAAGGTCTGGGCCACAGTCTCCATAATCGGGTTCCTGATAAATCCGGCGATCGTGGCCGGGAACATCAGGATCGAAGAGGCGAAAATGGGCGGAATGACCCCGGAGGTGTTCACCCTGAGGGGAAGGTGGGTGCTCTGTCCACCGTACATCTTTCTTCCGACCACCCTTTTAGCGTATTGGACGGGGATTTTCCGTTGGCCCCGTTCCATAAAGATAATGAAAGCCACGGCGGCCACCATGATGAGAAGAACAAAAACCAACAGGAAAGCGGAGATCTCCCCCGTCCGTACAAGGGAGAAGGTCTGCCCGGTGGCAGTGGGCATACGGGCGACGATACCGGCGAAAATGATCAGTGATATACCGTTACCGATCCCTCTTTCGGTGATCTGCTCACCGAGCCACATGATGAACGCTGTTCCCGCCGTCAGACTGAGAACCGTCATGAACCGGAACCCCCACCCCGGGAAGGGAACGATCAGCGCCCCGCCGGGGCTGGACATTTGTTCCAGACCCGCCGAAATCGCCAGGCTCTGAAATGCGGCGAGACCCACCGTTCCGTACCTGGTATAGCGAGTGATTACGCGGCGTCCGGCATCCCCCTCTTTGGCAAGCCTCTCGAGGTGGGGGATCACCACCGTAAGCAGCTGGATGATGATGCTGGCCGAAATGTACGGCATGATCCCGAGGGCAAAGATGGTCATCCTCAAAAGGGCGCCACCAGAGAAAAGATCGAAGAAGCCAAGAAGAGTCCCCTTTGCTTGTGCAAAGAACTCCGCGAGGGCCTGGCCATCGATTCCCGGTGTGGGGATGTGGCATCCGACACGGTAAATGGCCAGCAGGGCCAGCGTGAACAGAATCCGCCTTTTCAGTTCGGGGATCTTGAAGATGTTGACAAAGCTGGAAATCAAGGGAGTCCTTTCAAACGATCACTACCTTGCCCCCGGCCTTTTCGATTTTGGCCGCGGCGGTAGAGCTGACTTTATGAGCCTTGACGGTGACCGCTCTTTCGATCTCCCCGTCCCCCAGGATCTTAACCGGCATCCCTTTGCGAACGAGCCGGAGTTTGAGCATGAGTTCCGGATCCAGCACATCCTCTTCGGGAACCCTCGCAAGGTCCCTGATGTTCACCACAGAGTACTCGGTCCGGAAAATGTTGGTAAAACCCCTTTTGGGCAGACGCCTCTGGAGGGGCATCTGCCCCCCTTCGAAACCGACCCTCACCTTACCGCCCGAGCGCGATTTCTGTCCGTTGGCGCCGCGACCGCAGGTTTTCCCGAGGGTGCTTCCCGGCCCGCGGCCAACCCTTTTCCTCTTCCCGCGGCTTCCCCTGGAGGGTTTCAGATTGTGGAGCATCTATTCTTCCTCCACGGCCTGGACACGCACCAGGTGGGTAACCTTTTCCACCATCCCCCGGATGCAGGGGTTGTCATCGTGCCTTACCGTCTGGTTGAGCTTCCTGAGTCCCAGGCTGCGGACCACGCTCTCGTGCTTCCGCGCCTTCCCAATAGTGCTTTTGACCAGTGTCACATCGATCTTTGCCATCTCGACCTCTCTTAGCCCTAGCCGTGAAGGATCTCGCTGACCTTTTTCCCCCGAAGATGGGCAACATCCTCCGGGCTCCGAAGGGAGAGCAGGCCCTGCATGGTCGCTTTCAAAACGTTGTTGGGATTGTTTGTCCCGAGACATTTGGTCAGGATGTCCTTGACGCCCAAAGCCTCCATGAGCGCCCTGACCGGGCCACCGGCAATAACCCCGGTCCCATGGCTGGCGGGTTTCAGAAGCACTCTGGCGGCCCCCCATTTACCCGTTACCTGATGGTAAATAGTGGTCCCACGAAGAGGGATCCTGTAAAGGCTCCTCTTGGCCTGTTCGATTCCTTTGCGGATGGCCTCAGGGACCTCGTTGGCTTTTCCGTGGCCGACCCCGACAAGTCCCTTTCCGTCCCCCACAACCACGAGAGCACTAAAACGGAACCTCCGACCGCCCTTGACCACTTTCGCCACCCTGTTAATGAAGACGACCTTGTCGATGAGTTCGGTTTCATCGATAGTCACATCCCTCAGCGGTTGCTTCAAGTTTTTGTACATGCTCATTGAATTTTCCTGTGCTTTTTCGGGGACCTCAAACCTAGAATTTGAGGCCGCCTTCCCTGGCAGCTTCGGCAAGAGCTTTCACACGGCCATGGAACCGGAAACCGCCGCGATCGAAGGCTACCATCTCAATTTTCCTCTCTGCCGCACGCTCCGCAAGCAGTTTCCCAACTTCCCGGGCCGCTTCGGAGTTTCCGCCGGTTTTAAGGGATCCGCGAAGCTGCCTGTCCATGGAGGAAGCCCACGTCAGGACGTGGCCCCGATCATCATCGATGATCTGCGCGTAAATGTGGCGCGCGCTCCGAAAGACAGCAAGCCTCGGCCGCTCGGCCGTCCCGTGCATCCTGCCCCTGATCCGCCTTCTTCTCGCCTGGCGGGTCCGTATCTTGTCCTCAATCCTTCCCACTGGTCTGATCCTCCGGATGAACGTTTATGCCCCTGCTTTGCCGGCTTTGCGCCTGATCTTCTCTCCGACGTACTGGATTCCCTTACCCTTGTAAGGTTCGGGGGGCCGAATGGCCCTGATATCCGCCGCGGTCTGCCCAACCTTCTCCTTGTCGATCCCCCTGATAGTAATCCGGTTGCTTTTATCGACCTCAGCGGTAATCCCTTCGGGGAGCGTAAATTCAATGGGGTGGGAGTAACCCGCATGGATCTCGAGCATGCTGCCCTTGGAAAGAGCACGGTACCCGACCCCAACCATGTCCAGATCCTTCTGGAATCCGCCTGAAACCCCCATCACCATGTTGCTGATGAGGGAGCGAACGAGGCCCTGAAAGGCCGTCTTCTCCTTTGGCCTCAAAGGGGGAAGGACGTTGACGTTGTCCGCCTCGACCTTGATCTCGACGCCGAGGGGGAGTTCCCGGATCAAGAGGCCCTTTGGCCCCTTGATGGTGATCCTGCGTCCCTCAAGTTTTACGTCCACCCCTTTCGGGATGGGTATCGGCTTCTTTCCGATTCTCGACATGATCGTTTACTCCACGCGGCTTTTCAGTCCGTTTTCCACCAGGCGAACGTGTGCCTACCACACGTAACAGAGTAACTCTCCGCCCACCTTCTGAGCCCTGGAGTCCCTGTCCGAAAGGATTCCCTTGGAGGTGGAAAGAATGGCAATTCCAAGTCCGTTCAATACCCTGGGAATTTCATCGGTGCCAACGTAGACCCGCCGTCCAGGACGGCTGATCCTCTGCAGGTTCTCGATTGCCGGCCTTTCCGACTCTCCGTACTTCAGGGTGATGCGGATCACGCCCTGCTTGCTGTCTTCAATCATCCTGTAATTGATGATAAAACCCTCGTCCCTCAGGATTCTGGCAATGCCTTCCTTGATGGAGGAAGCAGGCACATCCACCTTTTCCTTCCCGGCGGTGAGGGCGTTGCGAACCCTGGTGAGCATGTCAGCGATGGGGTCTGTCATGGACATGTTCGTTTCCTCCTACCAGCTCGCTTTTACGACGCCGGGGATCTCTCCGGCGAGGGCCCGGTTCCTGAAACAGATCCGGCACATGCCGAAACGCCTGAGATATGCACGGGACCGTCCGCAGATGGGACACCTGTTATAGTCGCGGGCAGCGAACTTTGATTTTTTGCTGGCCTTGTTGATCAGGGATTTCCTGGCCATTTCTCCTCCGATCCTACTTCTTGAAAGGAACACCAAGGAGGCCGAGAAGTTCCCTTGCCTCCTCATCGGTTTTCGCGCTTGTCACAAAGGTAATATTCATTCCCTTGACCTTCTCGACATTGTCATAATTGATCTCAGGGAATATCAGCTGTTCCCGGACGCCTATTGTAAGGTTGCCCCGGCCATCGAAACCTTTCGGGGATACACCTTTAAAATCTCTGACCCTGGGAAGAGCGATATTCAGGAACCGATAGGCGAAATCGTACATTTTTTTCTTCCTGAGGGTCACACAGCACCCGATAGGGTTGCCCTCCCGCAGCTTGAAGTTGGCGATGGATTTTCGCGCACGGGTCAGAACGGGTTTCTGGCCGGTGATGATCCCCATCTCCTCCATAGAGGTATCGAGGATCCGGGCGTTCTGAAGAGCCTCGCCCAGCCCCATGTTGACAACGATCTTCTCCACTTTCGGCACCTGCATGACGTTCCTGTAGCTGAACGTTTTCATCATTGCCGGGACAACCTCTTCCTTATATCGCTTCTGCATCTCGTTCATGGGGACCTTTCTCCCGATTAATCGAAGGATTCTCCACAGCCGGCGCAGAGCCTGACGACCTTGCCGTCCTCCAGCCGCTGCCTGCGAACCCTCACACCCTTCCGGCACTTTTCACAGAACAGCATGACGTTGGAAAGGTTAAGAGCCCCTTCCCTTTCAATAATCCCTCCCTGCTTCTGTGATCCGGTGGGCCGCTGGTGGCGTTTGATAAAATTGATTTTTTCCACAACGACCCGGTCCTTCTCCCGGAGGACTTTGAGTACCTTCCCTTTTTTCCCTTTTTCCTTGCCCGCCGTGACAACGACGAGATCGTTTTTTCTTATGGTGATGCCGGCCATCTGTACCTCCTAAAGAACCTCGGGTGCCAAAGACACGATCTTCATGAAATTTTTCGCCCTCAGTTCTCTGGCGATAGGACCGAAGATTCGCGTCCCGACCGGCTCCCTGGCCTCATTGATGATAACAGCGGCGTTATTGTCAAAACGGATATAGGAACCGTCGGACCGGCGGATCTCCTTTTTGGTCCTTACGATCACGGCCTTGTGCACGTCCCCCTTTTTGACTTTTGACTCGGGCGCGGCTTCCTTGATAGTCACAACGATGATGTCACCCACACTCGCCGATTTTCTCTTGGAACCCCCGAGGATCCTGAAGCACAGGACCTTCTTGGCGCCACTATTGTCGGCCACATCGAGGACCGTCTCAACCTTGATCATCTCTAACCCTCTTTCCCCCGGATCAAATCCTGGTCCTGGGAAGCCCGCTCGACGATTTCGAAAATCCTCCACCTCTTGTCTCTGGAGAGTGGACGGGTTTCAACGATGCGGACAGTATCTCCGACATTGAGGTCATTCTTTTCATCATGGACCTTGTATTTAACCCTTTTGTTCACATATTTTTTGAAAACAGGATGCGCAAACCTTCTCTGGACCTGAACCACCGCGGTTTTATCCATTCGGTTGCCCACTACTGTTCCAACAAGGATTTTTCTCACAGTGTTCCCGGTTTCCGACATCACTCGGTCCTCTCTGGCGCCTGCCGTTTCTCTTCAATCACCGTCTTGATCCGCGCCAGATCTTTCCTAGTCAACGGCAATCTCATCGGATTTTCCAGCTGGTTCGTCGCCAGTTGAAAACGCAAGTTAAACAGTTCCGCGCTGAGCTCCGCTTCCTTATTGATGAGCTCATCCAGGGTAAGATCCCTCAGTTCAGTGGCTTTCATCGCACTTCCTCCCTGATGAGAACCCTGGTCTTGACCGGAAGCTTGTGGGAAGCAAGCCTCATGGCCTCCCGCGCAACCGATTCCGAAACACCCTCGAGCTCATAAAGAACCCGTCCGGGTTTGACAACGGCTACCCAGGCTTCAGGTGATCCTTTTCCCTTTCCCATTCTCGTTTCGGCGGGTTTTTGGGTGATCGGTTTGTCGGGGAAGATCCTGATCCAGACCTTTCCGCCTCTCTTAACGTGCCTTGTAATCGCAATACGAGCCGCCTCGATCTGCCTCGCGGTAATCCATCCGGGGGTCAGAGCCTGGAGCCCGAAGTCTCCGAAGCTCAGCTTGTTTCCCCGATTCGAGGCGCCTTTCATTCGGCCGCGCATCTGCTTTCTGAATTTGACTTTCTTGGGCATTAACATCGCGATTTCTCCTGCCGCACCCCGGCCTTACGGGAGCGGTCTGATTTTTCTGTCAGGCCGGGTTCTCCTCACCGGGACCGCTGTGTCCGGTTATCTCGCCCTTGAAAACCCAGACTTTTACCCCGATCACTCCGTAAGTGGTTTTGGCCTCGGCGAAGCCGTAATCGATATCGGCCCTGATTGTCTGGAGAGGAACCCGACCCTCCCTGTACCACTCTCTGCGCGACATTTCCGCGCCATTCAACCGCCCCGCCACCATGACTTTGATCCCCTCGGCACCGAAACGGAGAGCCGATGATACGCTCCTTTTAAGGGCCCTTCGGAAAGCGACTCGGCGCTCGAGCTGTCCGGCTATGTTCTCCGCAACGAGTTGTGCTTCCACTTCCGGCTTCCGCACTTCCACAATGTTGATGAAGATGTCCTTTTCGGTCATCTTCTGGATCTCCCTGCGAAGGGACTCCACTTCCGCACCTTTCTTACCGATGATGATACCCGGCCGGGCAGCGTGGATGTTGATCCTGGCACGCTTGGCCGTCCTCTCGATAATGATGTTGGAAACACCGGCGTTAAACAGCTTCTCCTTGATAAACTTTCTGATACGGATGTCCTCATGAAGAAGTTTCGAGTAATCTTTCTCAGCGTACCAGCGGGAATCCCAGTCCTTGATGATCCCCAGACGGAAACCCTTTGGATGGACTTTTTGACCCAAAACTTCCTCCTTACTTATCGGAAAGAACGACCGTGATATGGCTCGTCCTCTTCCTGATCGCAGTGGCTCTTCCCATCGCCCTGGGCATGAACCTCTTCATAGTGGGCCCTTCGTCCACACAGGCCTTCTTGATGACGAGTCCCTCGGTGTTCATGCCGAAGTTATTCTCGGCATTGGCCAGTGCCGACCTGATCACCTTGGCGATGACAGGAGACGCAGCTTTTCGGACAAGACCAAGGGTCTGAAGGGCCTCGTCAACGGGCTTCCCTCGAACCATATCCATAACAAGCCTCACCTTTCGTGGGGCCATCCGGACATATTTTGCTACTGCCATCGATTCCATGGTTTTTCTCCGCCGCTTTCTACAGGCCTATTTCTTGCCCCGTCTATCCGCCTTGGAGGTATGGCCCCGGTATGTCCTGGTGGGAGAAAATTCCCCCAGCCGGTGTCCAACCATATTCTCCGTGACGAAAACAGGCACAAAATTCTTGCCGTTGTGGACGGCAAACGTGTACCCCACCATCTCGGGAACGATCATCGACCGCCTCGACCAGGTTTTGATGACCTTTTTGTCTCCGCTCTCCTCCATGGCCGTCACCTTCGCAATGAGATGATCGTCCACGAAGGGCCCTTTCTTGATGGACCTGCTCAAGGCAATCCTCCTGTCAAGACCGCTTCTTGACGATATAGCGGTCGGAAGTCTTGTTCTTCTTCCTGGTCTTATATCCCTTGGTGGGCTTCCCCCAAGGGGTACATGGGTGGCGTCCACCGGAGCTCTTTCCCTCACCTCCGCCCATGGGGTGATCCACCGGGTTCATGGCCACTCCCCTGACGTTCGGTCTTTTGCCCAGCCACCTCTTCCGTCCCGCTTTCCCCAGGGAAACGATCTCATGGTGCTGGTTCCCCAGCTGTCCTACGGTAGCCATGCAGTCAAGGCGGACCATCCTGATCTCACTGGAGGGGAGCCGGAGGGTTGCGTAATCCCCCTCCTTAGCCATCAACTGAGCGTATCCTCCGGCGCTGCGAACCATCTGTCCGCCCTTTCCTTCCTTGATCTCAAGGTTATGGACAAGAGTGCCAAGGGGGATATTGCGCAGCTTCATAGCGTTCCCGGGCCTGATGTCAGCTTTTTCCGCCGACAACAACTCGTCACCAACCTTCATGTTCTGAGGTGCAAGGATGTACCTCTTTTCACCGTCCGCGTAAACCAGGAGGGCGATATGGGCACTCCTGTTAGGATCGTATTCAATGGTGCTGACCCTGGCGGGGACGCCGTGCTTGTTCCGCTTGAAATCGATAATCCGGTACCGCCTCTTATGGCCGCCACCACGCTGCCAGGCAGTAACCCGGCCCTTGTTGTTCCTGCCACCACTTTTCTTTAGCGGCGCCAGGAGACTTTTCTCTGGCTTGTCGGTGGTGATTTCCGCAAAATCGTTCACGGTCTGAAACCGCCGTCCCGGCGATGTTGGCTTTAGTGTCCTGATTCCCATCCTAACGCTCCTTGCCTTATACTCCCTCGAAGAACTCTATTACGCTGCCCTCCTGGAGGGTCACGATCGCCTTTTTCCAATCACGGCGTCTTCCGATATTCTTGCCGAGCTTCTTGATCTTTCCACGGACATTGAGAATGTTAACCCCCTTGACCGACACTTTGAAAGCTTCTTCCACAGCCCTCTTGATCTCGATCTTGTTCGCGTCCGGGGCAACCTCGAAGGCTACCCGGTTATCAGTATCCTTCATCTTCGCGTTTTTCTCGGTCAGAAGGGGGCGGATAATCACCTTTGAGTAGGGTCTCATTGGGACAACGCTCCTTCCAGCACCTCAAGGGCTTTCTGGCTAACGATAAGCTTCTCAAAGGCCATGACATCGTAGACATTGACACGGTCCGGCTCGACAACCTTGAGCCAGGCCAGGTTGGCAGAGGCCCTGTCGAGCTCCTCAGTAACCTCCTCAACCAGAATAAGGGCACTCATAACGTCAAAACGATCCATGGTGGAAACCATTTCCCTGGTTTTGGGAGCCTCCAGAGCCACCTCATCCAGAACCAGCAGGCTCCCCGAGGCAGCTTTCAGGGACAGGGCGGCTTTCAGGGCCCCCCGGGACATCTTCTTGTTCATGGATTTAGAATGATCCCTCGGCTGGGGACCGAAAACCGTTCCTCCACCCCTCATCTGCGGGGCCCGGGAAGTCCCCTGCCTCGCACGCCCGGTACCTTTCTGGCGAAAAGGCTTCTTACCACCGCCGGAAATAAACGAGCGACCTTTGGTGGCATGGGTACCGCTTCTAAGGCCCGCCATTGCGGCGACCACAGCCTGGTGAACGAGGGGTTCGTTTCCCGCCTCATCCCACCAGGGGGCGAGGTCCACTTTCCCGACAACCTCGTTCTTCATGTTCAAGACATCCATCTGAGGCATGGCCACAATCCCCTCAAGAGAGTTTGATCTCAACGTCCACGCCGGCGGAGAGATCCAGTTTCATAAGAGCATCCACCGTCTGGGGAGTGGGTTCGACGATCTCGAGCATCCTTTTGTGAATCCGGATCTCGAACTGCTCCCTGGACTTCTTATCGATGTGCGGTGAACGGAGAACCGTATAAATGCTCCTCCGCGTGGGGAGCGGTATGGGACCGCAGACCCGGGCTCCTGTGCGCCTGGCCGTTTCCACGATCTCGTTGACCGAAGCGTCAAGGATCCTGTAATCGTAGGCTTTCAGCTTGATCCTGATCTTCTGTTGTTCCATCACCTTTCCGTTCCTCCGTAATGCCGCTGACGCTTCGCCTTGACTCCGATCTTTCCCTGCGGATATCCGGCTGCCGGACCCGCGGTTC
>CBFDCL010000016.1:0-33306 GCA_965603295.1 uncultured bacterium
CCTCCTGTCAGCCTCCGTACCCGGTTCTTTCAGGCCTTTCGCAGGAGCAGACCCAGCCGGGGAGGAAGGATAATCAGCCTCCTCCGCGTCAGACCGCTCCCTGAGACGATCCGCCATGACGGGAGGATTTTCCTCTTTCATAACCGTTTCCCCGGTGGTCATGGAACGTGTCGGGCCCGCAGGACGGTGCACCTTTAGGAGAACCCCCGCCGCCACGACGACCACCAGCGCGATAGAAACAGCAGGAGCGAGTCTAAGTGGGGAGAACCCGGTGCGGGCAGGGTCCGGGCGCGGTCCGGCAGGGCTGGTCCGGGCTTCTTTCCCGACTTTTTCCATCACCCTTTCGGTAAAAGTGGCCCAGTATTCCGAGCCTGGCTCGGGAACGCCTGCTCTCCCGGCTGCGAGATCTCCCCTTTCCAAAGATTCCAGAAGATCGGAACACTCCTGGCACGTCTCCAGGTGCTTCCCGATCTTTCGGTTTACGGCCACTCCGAGTTCCCCGTCATGGTAGGCCATCAGTTTTCTGCGCACACTTGTGCACCTCATATCTTTTCACCCCTTTGCCCCAGTACCCCCGATGATTCCAGTGCCTGCTGGACCCTCCCCCGGGCTCTTGACAGCCTGGACATGACGGTCCCGATACGCACCCCTGTCGCAGTGGCGATGTCCTTGTAGGACATATCCTCCACGGCACGCAGTAAAAGGGTGGTCCGCAGTTCGGCGGGCATCGCGTTTACAGCCCATCGGATCCCCGAGGCCGTCTGCCCTCCCTCTATCCCGTGATCGGGTCCGGGGGCGGGGTCGGCCAGCCCAGGCAGGTCCCCCTCGGAGGTCTCCCGTAACCGGTTTCGGGAGGACCGGAGCACGTTCAGGCTTGTGTTGTATGCGATCTTCTTCAACCAGGGTTTGAAAGGCCGCTTTGGATCGTAGGTGTTCAGGGCGCGATAGACTCGTAAAAAGGTTTCCTGAGCCGCGTCATCGGCGTCATCGTGGCTCCCGGTGATGGAACGCGCGAGCCGGTAAACCGGCATCCGGTGACGGTTCACCAGTTCCTCGAACGCTTCCATGTTTCCTGATGCCGCCAGTCCGGCGAGGGCCTCGTCACGCACCTGTTCCAAACAGTTCCTCCCTTTGCCCTTATATACCATAGCGGGGGAGATTTATTCCCCACAGCAGTACCCGGAAAAGCAGTTTCTAGAGTCTAGACTCTAGATTCCAGACGCCAGATTCCGGGCAACAGGTTCTTTTTCCCCGGAATAAACATCACACCCCCTGTGTATCAGGGACAAAAGGGGAAACTGAGTTTGAGAGTTTGAGAGTTTGAGAGTTTGAAAGTTTGAGAGTTTGAGAGTTTGAAAGTTTGAGGTTTGAGGTTGCGGGATTGATCTACGTAAGACGTTCAACGTGTTTTCCCCTGGATCTTGGATTTTGAATCTTGGATCTATTTTGAAATTTGAAATTTTTCTAAAGGAGGTTCCCCATGAAAACGAAATCCGTAAGCTTTTTTCACGATGTCCTTCCCTTTTTCACTTTCGCTTTTTTCCTCTCCCTGATGGTTCTCTGCCTGCCGTCCAATTCCTTCGCCGCCGATCTGGATATGGATGTCCGGCCGGAAAACCCCACTGTTCTTAAGAACAGCGACGCGGCGAACGCCATTCAGATCCGGATCGTTGCCCCCGACGGGATCTTTTCGGACGACCGCCCTCCCCTGAACCTGGCCCTCGTGCTGGACAAGAGCGGTTCCATGGCCGATGAGGGCAAGATCCGTTACGTCCTCAGGGCTGCCCACATGCTGGTAAACCGGCTCAGCCCCGATGACATCCTGAGCATCGTGACCTATGACAACCGGGTCCGGGTCCCGATCTCGGCGAGAAAGGTTAAAAATCGGAAAAAATTCCACCAGGCCATCGACGGTCTTTACCCAGGCGGTCGAACGTACCTGTCCGGAGGGCTGGAGGAAGGATTCCGTCAGGCCAGGAAAAACAGGGGAAAAGGCTATGTCAGTCGCGTAATTCTTCTCTCCGACGGACTCGCAAACCTCGGGGTCCTGAACCCCCGCCGCCTGAGCGAAAGAGCCAGCGCCATGTACGAGAGCGGGGTGTCCGTCTCCACTTTCGGCATGGGCCTGGAGTTCGACGAGGACCTGCTTGGTTCCATGGCCTACGGCGGGGGGGGGAAATACCATTACATATCGTCCCCCGGGGACATCCTTGCCGCGCTGGATCGGGAATTCAACATGGTCTCCCGGACGGTTGCTTCCGGGGTTCAGATCATCATCCGCCCCTCCCCCGGATGCCGTTTCGAGTCGGCTCCGGGGCATCGCTGGCACATGGAACGAGGGGCTACCGTGATCGGCATTGGTGACATCTCGGCCGGGGAAACGAGAACCCTGTTAGCCAGAATGAGTGTCCCTACCCATGATCCTGGATCTCTGGATGTAGCCACCGTCGAGGTCCTCTTTCGTGATCCGGTTACGGGAAAGGAACACCGCCAGGACCAGTCTTTCATAGCCCTCAAGGTAGTGGACGATCCCCGGGAACACTTCGAGAACTTCGATAAGGAGGTCCAAAGGAAAAAGGCCGTGATGGAAAGCAGCGCCATGATGAACGAAGCGGCCGGGAAAGTGGACTCCGGGGACAAAGCCGGGGCCCTCTCCATTATCCGCCAGGTCCTTGGCTCCCTGAAATCCGCCCCTCGGGACGAGGTTGTCCTTCAGGAGATGGAAAGGGTTCAGGATTACTCGGACCAGATCGAGGAGATGGACAACATGGCTCCGGCGGAAGTGGAGGAGATCCAGAAAGAAATGAAATATTACAACTACCAGGAACTCAATGAGCGGTAACTCTTGGGATCAGGTAACAGGTTAAGGGAGAAAGGGGAAAGGATCTGGACATCAGGTTCATTCTTTTCTCTTGAAGCTGTCCCGATACCATCGATCCTCTGGAGAGACAGAAAACGGCGGCCTGACCGGGCCGCCGTTTTCGTACCGAAAAATCCTTTTTTCAGATCTTGTCCGACATCTTGAGGACGAAATAGACAAGGACGCACAGGATGAGAAGCCCGACCACGCTGTTTCCACCGGTCTGGATGCTGTCAATCTGTGCCACGGTCATCTCCCGTTCCTGGGCCGTAAGAGAGGAGAGCCTTTCCTGGATCTCCGTGGTGGACAACCCCAGGGATGCGAGCTTTTCGGCTATATACTGGTCTTCCAGAGCCGCCTGGACCTGGGTGATCGTGTCCGGGGCTGCCCCCGCCAAGGCTCCTTCCGAGGAGGAGATAAACGCCGCCTCGGCAACCGCGGGGAGGGTGAAAGCCCCCGCGAAGAAAAGGACCAGGTAGCAAACTGTCAAACGGGTAACCGGATGGCGAACAGTTCTCTTTAACATTTTTCCCTCCTTGAATGATCCTTTCGGGCACGTTTCCGCCTGGATACTACAACGGTGGAAGACCCCCGGGTTCACTCCTCCTCCCCGGCCGGCCTCCCCTTTTCCCTCTGATCCATCAGGGCGTTCCACCACGACCGCATCAGAAAAGCGTCATCAGGGAAATCCACCATGCGTTCGAACCGCTTCGGGGTGACGGAAAGGCACATGAGCTCCGGTGGTATGTACTTCCGCATGGCGATATCCGTGCAGCCGATAACGGCCCGGTCCTTCTCATGCTCGTTAAAAACTTCCCAGAGCATCCCGCACCCCGATGAGAAAGGCGCCGCAACCTCCTCCGGATCGGAGGACCAGAAAGCAGACAGGGTCATGAGCGCGCTGAACCGGTCCGGGTCCGCGAAAAAGGTCACGGTGCGGACCTTGTCCCAGTGATTCAGCTTAAGAGGACCCAAAAGCATCGTGTCCCCGCCGGGTTCCGGAAACCTGGTTCTTTCAAGGAACTCCTGGGCAAGGGCCGGGGTTGCCTTGAGCCCTTCGCCCATGGGAGCGCCGTTCTTGCCGTCCGTCAGGAAGTTGGCCATCCAGGGCGGATAATTCCGGTTATAACCAAAGTGACTCTGAAGGCCGGGACACCCGTTCTTCGGGTTCATGAAATCGCCGCCTTCCCCTTGCCGCACCACCAGCGTTTCCCCCTTGAGCCACCGCTGGTAATAGGCGAAGCAGCATGCGCGGCCGCTCGCCTGAACGGTGGGCTCAAAGGATTCGTCCGGCTCAGTGTCATATAGCGCGATAATCGGTGTGGTAAGACGCAGCGCTTTCCTGAGACGCTCGATCGCCTGCTCTGTCAGTGCCATCTTCTCTCCTTTCACTGGAAAAAGATGAAAAAGGAAAATAAGCACTTCGATACTGAAATACTTATAGTCACCCTGAACTCCCTGTCCCCCGAAGCTTTACGCGAAGGGGGATAAACTCTGCACTCTGCAGTCTGCAGTCTGCACTCTGCACTCTGCACTCAAATGCAGTTTATACGGTCTCTTATGGTGGAAGCAAGAAAAGGGTTTGAGGGTTGAGGGTTGAGAGTTGAGGGTTGAGAAAACTGTTTGACGTTTATCTTTTGGAATTTCAGCCCGCAGTATGTCGCCAGGTACTTATTGTGATCATAACTTCCAACCCCTTCTTCCCACTCTGAACTCTTAAAAAAGACCCCTGCTAAACGATAGAATCACGTTGGACATAAAACGTTAGACGTTGGACCTTCGCTTTTCCCGTATTATAATTATTATTATGAGCGACTCTAGCGAAATCGAGTTGGCGGGCCTGTTCGGGATCCATCCGGAGCTGGTGCCGCATATTTCCGAACTCCTGGGCGACCTGTGGTCCATGGGTGTCCCCACCGATGTGATCGTCGATCTTTTTCGTCCCCTGGGTCTGCCGGGGCGCTCCACAAGGGTTCTGGATCTTGGCTGCGGCAAAGGCGCTGTCGCTATTGAACTGGCCAAAGAACTGGATTTCTCAGTGACCGGGATCGATCTTTACCAGCCCTTTATCGAGGATGCCTGCTTGAGAGCCGCCGGAAAAGGTGTGGAGGGCAACTGCCGCTTTATCCGGGGGGACATCCGGGAGGTGACAGAAACACCAGACAATTTCCACGCTGCCACCCTCGTCTGGGTTGGGGAAGCCCTCGGTGATCTGAAAAGCAGCGTGGGAAGGCTCCGGAGCCAGGTTCTTCCCGGAGGCTACATGGTCGTTTCCAGCGGGTATCGGAAACCGGGCACCGACGTGGACCTCGGCCACGTCAACTTCGTTGACGGCGATAAAGCCCGCTGGCAGGTTACCGCCCACGGTGACGTGATCCTGGAGGAAATAGCGGTTCCGGAGGACCGGATGAAAGCTCTTTACGAAGATTATCTCGACTCCCTTCGCAAGGGAGCGCAAAGGATTTCCGCCAGCCACCCGGAATGTGAAGAGAAGCTGAATGACCACGTAGATATGCAAAAGCGGATGTGTGACACCATGACGGCTGCTGTGGTAACCGCCGTCTGGCTGCTCTGGAGAAACCCGGCCGGGTCAGAAAACCATCCCGGGCCTCTCCCTCCCGATCCTTAAACTAAATCCATCCATCCGGACGCTGTCAGGCTAATTAATGACTGGCCCCATCAGCGGCCTCCGGGGAAATCTCCCGGCCGGTTTCATCCAAGTTGGAACTCCACCCCGGCATCCTCGAAGCGAGGGCCTTTGCGATCCCTTTAAACAGTTTGCCCGCCTGGCTGTCCTTCTCCAGGGCGATGGGGCGGCCCTGGTCTCCCGAAGAGCTGATCTCCGGAAGGATGGGCAGGGACCCCAGAAACGGGACCCCTTCCTTCTGGGCCAGTTCAGCCGCGGCGTGATTACCCACCGGGCTGCTGATCTTCTGGCAGTGGGGGCACAGGTACCCGCTCATGTTCTCCACGATACCAAGCATTGGGAGCTTTAAACTCTTGCAGAACGTCACCGATTTCCTGACCGCGGCGAGAGACACCTCTTGAGGGGCTGTCACCACTATTGCTCCCCTTGATCCTTCTACCAACTGGGCGATGGAAAGGACCTCATCCCCCGTTCCCGGAGGGCAATCCATGAGCAGATAATCCAGATCACCCCAATTCACCTCCCGGAGCAGCTGCTTGATCACTCCCGTTTTCATCGGCCCCCTCCAGATCACAGCTTCATCCTGATCCCGGAGGAAATAGGCGAGGGAGATGGTTTTCAATCCCCATTGGGTTGTCACGGGGCGGATTTTCTCGTTCTCGGCCTGCAGGGCCGTTTCCCCCACGAGACCGAGCATCGTCGGAACGGTGGGGCCGTGAAAATCCACATCCAGAAGGCCAACTTTATATCCTTCCAGGGTGAGAGCCGTGGCCAGGTTAACCGCAACGGTGGATTTTCCCACACCGCCTTTTCCGCTCAGAACCACAACCACGTTCTTGATTCTGGCCATGTTCTCCCTCATGGCCAGGATCTCTTCCCCTTTTTTGAAAAGGTCTTCGTGCATCCCGCCGGACTGGCAGCTGGACCCGGCCGCGGTTTCCTCTCCATGGGATCCTTTTTCCTGAGCTGTCTTCTCGTGTGACATCTAGGTATTTCTCCTTTCGTTTCTTTTCTATTTTTCCGGCCCGATGGTGTAGTGGATGGCGCCCTCGCGCCGGATCACCCTTAACCGGTCCTCACGCACCATCCCGTCCACCATCTTTGTAACTTCAACCGGGGAAATCTGCAGGATCGCGCCGATCTCCTCACCAGTGCAGGGACGCCGCCTGAGGGTTTCCACCAGCTTCCCCTCCGGGATCCCGGGCCTGTCCTTTTCCGGAGGCGGATCGAAGGCGATCTGCGCTTTCGGATTGAAAAAACCCGCGAACCGCTGGAGCTCCTGGAAACTCACGGGAAAAACGGAGTCATCCGCAGTGGGCCGAACGGCCGTGTTCAGGTGGACCCGGTCCGGGCGAATTTCGGAGGCGTGGTGCGCGATCTTTTCTACAGTGGCCTCGTTGTCAGTGACCCCTCGAACCAGCAGCACTTCCAGCCAGATCTCACCGGAAAAACCTTCCCGGAACCCCACCAGTCCGTCCACCAGCGACCGCAGGGTCAAACCTTGAACGGGCCGGTTGACCCTCGCATACTCTTTCTCGTCCCCCGCGTCAAGACTGGGAACGACAACATCGGCCAGCCGGCATTTTCCCCGCACATCCTCGTCCCCCAGGAGGGCGCCGTTCGTCAGGATAGCGACCGGAAGGGGGGTAATGGCCCGGATCCCGGTAATGATTTCCCCGATCCCCGAATGTAAGGTAGGTTCACCGGACCCGGAAAGGGTGATGAAATCCGGCTCGGGAAATTTCTCCAGATAGCGCTTTAGATCATCGAGCACCCTTTCCGCCGGGATATAGTCCGCCCTGCGCAGTGTCTTTTCCGTTGTGCGGCCCAACTGGCAGTAGATGCAGTCAAAGGGGCAGATCTTATAGGGAACAAGATCCACACCCAGAGAAAGGCCAAGCCTCCGGCTGTGCACGGGACCGTATATGGGACTTACCGCCGTCACAGGAGATCCCGAAGGGCAGACCACAGCCGGCGAACCTCCCGAGCCGTGGGGCCGTTATCGAACTCGATAACGGTTTTCCCCGCCACCAGGGCGCTTCCGAAAACGGGGTCGAACTTGAGCATGCCCAGGACCGGGACTTCCTGGGCATGACACTCATTCTGGATCTCCCGCGCCATATCCTCGCTTAGATCGTACTTGTTGATAAGGACATGGGCCGGGAGTTCGAAATGCCCGCAAAGCTCGAGAACCCGCTTTAAATCACTCCTGCCGGATACCGTGGGTTCGGTGACGATCAGGACCGCGTCCACACCCGAGAGGGAGGCAATGACAGGGCACCCGATGCCGGGGGACCCGTCGATAACGATCAGATCCGCGTTATTTTCCTCAGCGATGGTTCCCGCCATGGTGCGGACCTTCGTGACCAGCTTTCCGCTGGACCCTTCCCCCGGTTCCAGCACGGCGTGTACGAGGGTCCCGAAGCGCGAAGGGGTCACCAAAAGCTCCCCCGCCCGGTTGTCCGTGAGGGAAACCGCCCCGTGGGGACATCCATCGAAGCAGACACCGCACCCCTCGCAAGACATCCCGTCCACCACTGCCAGGGGTTTCCCCCCCGGTTTTTCCACTTCAACCATGCTTATGGCGGAAAACCGGCACGCAGTTTCGCACCATCCGCACCCCGTGCAAAGGCCCGGGTCAACCCCAGCCTTAACGCCGCTTACGAACGGCTCGGATCGGGTAAGATCCTGACCGTCACAGATCAGAAGGTGAAGATTGGCCGCGTCAACATCACAATCGGCGAATACCGCTCCCGGCGACAGGGCGGCGAAGGCCCCCGTCAGGGATGTTTTCCCCGTTCCGCCCTTTCCCGATATCACAGCAAGCTGCTTCACTTTCCGCACTCCTCGCGCACCTTGAGCAGAAGATCCTCGAAAAGGCCCCTCAAGCGTGGAACCGCCGTGACCAGGAGGTCCCCTATTGCATATGCCCTTGCCACCTCCCGGTCGAAGGGGATCCTGGCCAGAATGGGAAGACCGCTGTCATGGCAGTAGCGCTGAACGTCATCCGTGCCTGAACCGTCACGGTTGATCAGGACCCCTGCGCCAATACCCTGACCGCGCACCATCTCCACGGCCAACCGGAGGTCGTGAAGGCCAAAGGGGGTCGGTTCCGTCACCAGGACCACATAGGACGCCCCGCGCACAGCTGCAACGGCGGGACACGACGTCCCCGGAGGAGCGTCAACAATGGTCAGGATACCTTCCGATTCCTCGGCTCGGACTCTGTCGATAACCGGAGTGCTGCGGGCTTCCCCGACGTTGGAGGTGCCGTCGGCAAAATGAACGCTGCCGACCTTCCCCCTGCGAAGGGTCCCCACATCCCGGGTCACTTCGCTAAGGGCGTTTTCGGGGCAAGACAGGACGCAGTTGCCGCAACTGTGACATAGTTCCTGAAAAAACGTCGGAACCCCGGTTAAAAGCGCCACCGCGTTAAATCGGCACGCTTCCCGGCAGCGGCCGCACCCGGTGCACTTTTCCCCATCCACGGTGGGAACCTGGACGGTGACGGTTTCCATCCCCGACCATTCCGGTTTTAAAAAGAGGTGAACGTTGGGAGCCTCCACGTCACAATCGAGCAGGGTCAAAGGCTCCTTGGAAACGACGGCCATATTCACGGAAACGGTGGTCTTGCCGGTGCCCCCTTTTCCCGAGGCGATAGCGACAACGGGTGTGATCACGCACCCCCGCCGCAGGCCCGGGAACTGTCCATGGCAATTACTTCCTTGGCCAGGAAAGCCTTAACGGTCTCGTTAACACCCATGCCTTCGCTCTGGTAAACTTCAATCCCCGCCTGTTGAAACCCCACGAGAGGCCGCATTCCTATTCCGTGGACGATGAGGGCCTGGGCGTCATGCGACTGCAATAGCTGGACGGGTGACAGGCAGCTACCCCGCTGGTGAGGTGGATTGGGGACAATATGGACTGCTATAACACCCTCATCATCGAGATCCACCAAGGTAAAGCAGTCACACTGTCCGAAATGGCCGCTGCGCGCGGACTCGAGTCCACCCGGCCACATGGAAGGGATAGCCAGGCGTTGTTTCTTATTCTCTTTCGTCATGCTTTTCTCCTCTCAAAGTTTCTGAAAATCCGGTTTCCGTTAGGAAGCCGCGGATCAGCCCCATTTCGAGCTTTTTCGAACATCCATTGATTCGGCGGGTTTGAACGCACCCGCCCTGAAGCGATCGACGGTTTCCTGAACCGTTCCGGAAGCGCCAACACCCATGGACACACCCGCCGTGCTCAGCGCCTGAAACGCTTTGGGGCCTATGTGACCCGAAAGGAGCCAATCGACTCCCCGTTCGACGATTTCCTGGGAAGACTGAACCCCGGCACCCTGGACAGCTTCCATGTTGGCCAGATTGTCAATGGATTCAAAATCCCCTGTCTCAAGATCCACAATGAGAAGGTACCGTGCCCTCCCGAACCTTTCGTCCACTGGGCTGTCCATCTCCGCACCTGTCGATGTAATAGCGATCTTCATGCAAAATTCCTCACTTTCTCTTCCTGTTGGCCACGCCAGCCGGTTTTCCCGTCGGCCCGCGTGGATTCGACAGCTACCTGGTCGTGGAAAGCACATCAGCGACGCGGCAGCTTTACGCCCCTGTTATTTCCTCGTCATCGGGGTCCCACACTTGGGGCACACCATCTCACTGCAGGGGACCCCTCTCCGGTGGGGAAGGGAACGGCCGCAGGTCGGACATGCGCACGAACCGGATGGTCCGGCACCCGGGCGTGTCTGCCCACCTCTTCCTGCCCCCTTTCCTCTTTCGGGATAAGGTCCTGTTCCGTCACGCGATGGCATCTCATATCCTCCTTTTTTTCAAAAAAAAGTTCGTCATTTTTTCCATGCGACGATCCGGGACCAGGGGATGTTGAACCCCGAGGCCCTGAAGCCCGCCGGGCGTTTCATTCCCGGGTCCCGGTATTTCTGTTACTCCCTGTTTTTCTCCATCTCCTCGAGGCGGTTTTTCACTTCGGTCAAGGCCCGCTCCAGATCTTCGGCTTCCCTGCGAAGGAACAGGGCTTCATCCTCCTCGTTCACAGGAGCCGTGATCGGCTCGGAGGAGGGATATGGCCCGTTCCATCCTGCGCGCTGCCATCTGTTCAGCCCGGTTGCCCTGAACCAATTTCGATGGCCCCATCCACCGCCGCCGCCGCCAAATCCCGATCTTCCCCCGCCCCACTGCGAACCTCCTCCGGGTGCGGTGTACCGGCCGGGCTGCGCATATCCTGTGCAAAAACCCAACCTCCGGCCCGTCATGGGCCCCATTCCTCTCGGTCCTGTCCTGTCTCCAAACGGCATTTCTGTCACCTCCATCCTGGTCCCGCGCCTCTCCCCCGGCAGGCCCCCCATCCGCGTGGCCCTCTTCCCCGGGGCCCCTGCATCCTGGGGCAGCCGGGCATGGTCAAACGGGGATCGGGAAGCCTGTTGGCAAGAAAAGCGTTGAGGACTTCCTGAATTTCGCCCGATATCCAGGGGAAAACCCGGATACCTTTCCGCGCGACATCCTCCGCAAGCTCACCAGAGATGCCGCCGCACAAAAGAGCATCGATCTTCAACGCTTCCAGTCGGTCAGCCCGATTCTGGACTTGGGGAACCGACCAGTCCACCATGAACCGTTCGGACGGACCATCCGTTGAAACCTCCACAACAATGAGCCGCCGGCAGAAATCGAACACCGGCGATACGCGACCGTTGAATTCGGGGATGGCCAGTCTCATACTCCCTTAAGAGCAAGAAACCTGCCAGACCGGACCAGCTAAGGAAATAACATCTTAACTACTTGATTTAAATAACTATTTTTCCAACAAAGGTAACGGAGAGGATGAGACAATCCCCCGCCTTTCGGTGCTATTTGCACCTATAATCAAAAAAACTTCGGTGCAATTTGCATCACATTGTGCCGTCTGTCGGAGGCTCGATCCCCAGGCGTTTACACTTGCGCCATATCGTGGTCTTGTTGATTCCCAGTTCCCTCGCGGCCGCCGAGCGGTTCCATCCGTGCCTGACCAGGGTATCGTGTATTGCCTGGGCCTCGATGTCGGCGAGGGTGTTCCTCGCCGGGAACGAAGGGAGGGAGGATCCGGCTTCATCCCCGCAGGAAAAGGTGTCCGGAAGATGCCAGCACTGAATGGGACCGTTCGTGCACAGAATGAATGCGTGCTCAATGACGTTTTCCAGCTCGCGGATATTACCCGGCCACCCATAGCGGAAGAACTCCTCGAGAACCGGTCGGGCGACTCCAGTGATGCTGCGGTTCCTGACCAGGTTCATCCGGGCCACGATGTGGTTCACCAACAGAGGGATATCCTCTTTCCGATCCCTCAGGGGTGGAAGGGTGAGCCTGATGACGTTGATGCGGTAGAAAAGGTCCGGGCGAAACCTTCCCTCTCGAACCTCCGTAGCGAGATCGCGATTGGTAGCGGCAATGATCCGCACATCCGAATCAACGCTCCGGTTGGATCCCAGGGGTTCGAACTTCTTTTCCTGGAGAACCCTTAACAGGCGAACCTGGAGAGCCGGCGAAACATCCCCGATCTCATCCAGAAACAAGGTGCCCTTCCGCGCCATGGCAAACTTGCCCGGCTTGTCCCGTTTGGCGTCGGTAAAGGCCCCGGCAACATACCCGAAGAGCTCGGATTCAAGAAGGGTATCCGGGATGGCGCCGCAGTTAATGGCAACCATGGGGCCTTCTTTCCGGGGGCTTAGATCGTGGATAGCCCTGGCGAGCAGTTCCTTCCCCGTTCCGCTCTCCCCTTCAATAAGCACCGTACTGCCGCTCTCGGCAATATCCGGAAGAATACCGAAAATCTCCCGCATCCGACTGTTTCGGGATACCATGTCGGCCAGCCGGTGCCGTCCCTCCACTTCCTGGCGGAGGGCTTCCACCACCGACAGATCCCGGAACGTTTCAACCCCGCCGATAATGCGTTCATCCGCGTCCCGGAGCAGTGCAGTGCTCACGCTGATGGGGATCCTCGCACCCTCAGCGTTGAGAATGGAAATGGATCGGTTGATCACCGGTTTACCCGTCATGGTGGTGTGTTTCAGGGCACAGTCGGCCTCGCAGATGTCGGCCTTGAACACTTCACAGCAGGGCTTTCCAAGGGCCTCCTCACGGGAAACACCTGTTATTTCCTCGGCGGTGCGGTTAAAGGAGGTGATGATAAAATCCTCGTCAACGGTGAAAACGCCGTCAGCAATAGAATCGAGGATAACGGAAGTCTCTTCGGATGTGAGTTTCTGATCATGTTCTTTTTTCATGGGCGTATTCATCGGTTTTCCCCAAGATAAGGCAAACGGTGCAAAATGCAACCCTTTAATGGGGTCTGCTCCCCTCATTTCAGGCCCATAGCCCCCCCGGCCATCCTCATGGTAGGATTGCATATGGACAGAAGACTGCTCATCGACAATGGAATCGTGAGGTGCGGAACATGAACGCGAAAATCTGGGAGGGGAAGATCCCTCTTCACGAAATACTCGAGTCCTATTATCGAAACGAGGATTCGTCCACGGGAACCGTCGTGATCCACGCCGGCAGGGTCAAACTTCCGGGCAAGGTGAAGCCTGACATGACCCACGTGGTCCTCGAACCGATGGTGGACGATCCCGCGGATGGACTCCGGAGAATCGGCAACCAGGCGGAGAACCGGTTCCCCGTTAACCGGGTTCAGATCCATCACCGCCTCGGAAAAGCCCGGCCTGGGGAGAATCTCCTGGTGGTGATGGTCTCGACAGGTAAACGCGGTCCCGCCTTTGACGCATGCCGCTGGGTTGTAGATGAGATCAAAAAGGAAGAGATCATCAGACTAATTGAGGATTGAGGATTGAGAAAAATGTTTGCGGTTTGAAGTTTGAGGTTTGAAGTTGCAGGGATGGAATCACGTTCAACGTTTAACGTGGTTTCCCTGGACCCTGGGCTATTCTTTCAGTCACCAGTCACAAATTACTAATCACGAGTCACCCTTGTCTCTTTCTCCGCGTCCCCGTGTCTCCCCGTCTCCCCGTCGGTTATTCCTTCCCTTTCCTTCCCTTCCCGGCCCCTGATGTGTTAAAAGGGTAAAAAGCCCTTGTTTGTAGAGCGGGCAAACGGCTCACGAAAGCGATCGTCCGGCAGGCCCCGTGCTGTTTTCTGCAGCCGTGACCGGGGTCCCCGTCGCCATTCGGAAACCGACTCTGATTCCCCTTTCAGCGATCCTGGGGCCGACGAAGAATTGTTAACTTGATCCCAACTTTCGGGAAAAGGATGGTGTAATGGCAAGATCCCACTACAAAGCGGCAAAGCGCCAGAAAGAACTGGCCAAAAAGAAGAAACAAGAGGAAAAGCAGCAGCGCAAACAGGAAAAAAAGAACCTTCAGACGGAGGAAAACCAGGGGACGACCGCGGAAGAAAACCAGGAAAACCCCACCGAGACACCGGAGGAGGGTTAGAGAATCCTCCGGCCTCCAGGGAGCCCCCGGGAAGAAGCCAGGGTTCCCCGCTACCGAATCGATCCAACGACCGGTTTTCCAAACCCCACCAGAAAGGCTCTCTTGAGCCGAACGGGGGTGCTGAAGTTTTTTCTTGCTTTTTTATTTTCAGGTGGATATGTTTCGCCTCACCGTAGGGGATTGGCCCACGGTGGAACTGGTTTTACCAGATTGTTTTGTAGGTGCGGAAAAGCTTCGAGGAGAATCTTCAATGTCCTTGGCTGATTGTGCCAGGGGCTTTGTTTTTTGAACCCTTCATCAGCTGTTCCAAGGACTACAAAAGAAACAAGGAGGAAAAACATGGCAACAGGAACAGTGAAGTGGTTCAGTGATTCGAAGGGTTTTGGTTTTATCGAGCAGGCCGACGGTCCTGATGTGTTCGTTCATTTCTCGGCTATCCAGGGTGATGGGTTCAAAACCCTGAACGAGGGCCAGAGCGTAACGTTCGAGGTCTCGGACGGTCCCAAGGGCCCCCAGGCCAGCAACGTCGAAGGTCTGTAAACTCTTTCGGGAAAAAACCACAAAAACCCCGCCGGTGAATTCGCCGGCGGGGTTTTTTTTAAAGGTCCACCGTTTAACGTGGTAATCAGTGACTGGTGAACAGTGAACATTATAACCGGTCACAGCTCACTTATCACGGATTACTGATCTCTGATTACGGATCACAACCTCACACTTTCAAACTCTCAAACTTCAAACTCTTTTTTACATATAATCCGTCAGCCGGGAAATAAGCCCACCCTTGATCTCGAAGAAGGAGACGCCACGGAACTCCACCTCCTCGTCCGCTTTTTTCCCATCCGGGAGATCCATGGCAAGAACCGCCCAGTAATTGACCTCTACGGCCGCATTGTCATCATCCAGGACCGTGGTCACAGGCGTTAGCCGTCTCACTTTGAAAATCTCCCCGCTCTTCTCCGAGAGCTTCCGCAGGTTCTCTTTCCCCTGGACACTCATGATCCCCGTTGCGGCGCTGATCGATTCGAACACCACGTCATCGGATAAAAGGGCCATCATGCCATCTATGTCCTTTAGATTGTACCTGCGAATGTAGTTTTCGATAAGGGTTTCGTTTTCGCTCCTCATCCGTTCTCTCCTTTCGGAATTAAGCCCGGCTATCGGACCTGAAAATCAATATCGCCTTTTCCTGAGACCCAGGCAAGCGGCAAGCCTGGACAGAGGAGTGGAAGGTTTATTTTCCCGCGTCACCTCCTCGGGTTCCTCTCCGATGATATTCCTGGGTTCCCTCATTTGCCCGCGCGCAAGGTCCTGGAAGAATATCCCTCTTTCATGTTCAAGATCCATATTCAGGACTTTCTGGAACCATTCCTTCGACTTCCATGAATCCCCTACCCTCCTGTACAGTTCCCCCACCAAGTATGTCGTTTGATAAAGGGAATCCTCCGGCACCTTTCCCTCTTCCAGAGCTCGCAGGTAGTGATCGATAGACAGTCGGCGATATTTCTGCTCCTGATCGAACTGTTCATCGAGCCGGGCGCACTGGGCAGCTATCAGATAGGCCCCCCCGAGCTCAAGATCATCCGCACCGGACGCTTCCTGGATCAATGAGAAGAACTCCCATCTCCGGCAGGGTGACAGGGGCTCTCCGGTCAAACGGGGTGTGATCTGTTCCTTGATGAATTCACGCACGGACTCGGATACCGGTTGATGATGCTCCTCCTGGCCTGACCACCCGCACGCCGGGCACGTGTGAACGAGGTAGTCTACGGGCATCTTCCCCATGGAGAACCGCAGCATATCCGTGGAAACCTTCCCCGACCAGATCGTGGAATACATGATCTCGGCAAAATATTTTTTTCCACAACATGGGCAGTTGATGGATGTCTTTCTGAACTTGGTCAAGCTGTGCTCCTTCCTCGGAAAAAGGTTTTCTTAAACATGGTCCTGGCCTGGCCAACCCGAACCTGCTGCCGGGACCGGCCGTTCCCAGCCCAGGATCGGGACTCCGGGGATTTCAATATTCTTCCTGACGGCGGCTCACCAACACCGCCACCAGAGCCCCGTAGCCCGTCAGCGTTGTCAGAAGCACGAGCACCCAGCCAAGGAAAGGGACGAGGCCCACCAGTTTGATCACCGTGTACACTCCCATGCCTGCGATCATCAATCGGCCCGAACTCCATTGGTCGGCTCGGCGCCTTTCGATCCACGCTGCGAACACGATGGCGGTGATAACTCTGCCGAAAATTACAGAGAGCCCGAACAGCACCGCCAACACAAGCCCTACCGGAATACCCACCAGTGTGACCATGGCAATCACCGCGGAAACAGGGAGCAGCAGGTAAGTGAGGATACCCACCCCGAGACTTTTCAGAAAAGTTTCATGAAGGATCTCCCCCGCCTCCCGGAAAACTTTAGGGAAAAGGGCGACGCAAAGAGCGATAACGAGGGTGCCGGAAAGGAGCGTACCGAGGAAAAACAGACTGAAAACCGCTTCGAGCCCTCTTCGGACCGTCCGCTCCTTGAACGGGTGCTGCCCGTGGGTTTCATCCCTTTTGAGTTCCGGGGAAAAACGTGCCTGGCCTCCAATGGGTGCCCGGCCAAAATCCATCTGGCCATCTTTCCTCCAGTAAACGATATCCTCCCCGAACCCGGCTCCCGGACCCAGAACCAACTCCGGGGCGGCGGCAAGAGATTGCCCTTCCACCCGCCCGCTTAATCGGATCTTCTCGTCTCCAATGAACTTTGCGTTTCCTTTAACGGTGCCCGAAAAATCTACCACGGAAGCGTCAACCCTCAAATCACCCATAATGGTCCCGCCAAGATGCAGAGCCCCGGACCTGATGATGACGTCTCCTTCCACGACAACACCGTCAAGGATGGTCACAGACCCCCCGTAAATCACCACGTCTCCACCCACCCTGGAAACAAGGGTGATATCGCCCCCTGCGACCCGGAGGTCATCGCCTACGGGTCCGTTGACAATCAGGTTTCCCCCCACTGCCTGGAGGTCTGCCCCCACCGGGCCGTTGATGATGAGACTGCCTCCGGCCGCCAGAAGGTCCCCGGCGACCGTTTCTGTGACCACCACTTTCCCTCCTGCTATGTAAAGGTCGTTACCAAAGGGCAGGGAAACAACCGCGAGATCACCGACATCAAAATTCGCTCTCGAGAGAGCAGGAACCGGGCAGCAGAAAACCAAAGCGATCAAAAAAGCGATGATTCGTCGCATGAGACCCTCCTTAAACAGAAAGACAAGATATTTCCCCTGATTACACACAACCTGCAGCCGGTGACTTATGGATGGGGGAAAGCAATTGAGGATTGAGGATTGAGAATTGAGAACAAATCGGTAACTGGTAACTGGTGACGGTAAAAATCTCAGATCTCAGATCTCAAATGTTTTCTCCACGTCGAACGTGTTACCGGACTTCGAACTCTCAAACTCCAAATTATCAATTCTCAATCATCCTTACCCGGAAACGGACACGCGTCCGAGATCGTTACTACAATGGTAGTCCCCCCAACGGACGATGCACTTCGAAAAGCCTCCAGGAGTGCCCGGAACACCTTTTCATCCTCTCCCCACAGGAGCGTCCCCATAACCCCCGTCTCATGCTCGACACCGTTCCCGGCCAGGGCATCCAGGGCAGCTCCAATGCCCGGGGTCACTTCCTTCTGTCTCAGTGGGTAAACACTCAGATGCGCCGCAACTTTGTCCATAACGGTTTATCTCCTATCACAAAAAGGGAAAGACCTGGTCCTGGTCCAAGTCCTAGTCTTGGTCATTGTCTCAGTTCCATTTTTCCCCGTGTCTCCGTGTCTCCGCGTCATCTCTATTCTGCGCCCTGCGCCCTGAGTCCTGCGCTTTTTGTTAGACCTTCCCCACCGGCGCCAGGTAGATCACGAACTCGTCCTCACCGTCAAGGCCGATGAGTCGGTCCATCCCTTCCTGATCGTAGGCGGCCACCGCACAGGTACCGGCCCCGATGGCTTCACAGGCCAGGTACAGGTTCTGGCAGACATGCCCCGCATCCATCAGGATCACCCGGTGAGCGCAGTGGGCATATCTCCATTCCATCCGATAAGGGATCGTTGACCAGACGAAAGTCACCGCCGCTGACCCGACGAAACCCTGTCCGAGGCATGCCTCTACAAGGCGGGGTCCCATCCGTTCGACCTTTCCAATTAACAGCAGTTCATGCTCGACCGGAAGGTACCGGTACAACCCGTTGTTAAGATCAAGAACGTTCCGGACAAAAAGGTAAGTTTCGAAACTGTGGCGTGCTCCGGCCGACGGAACCGTTCGGAGAGCCACGCCGGGAGCGGCCATGGACCGGATCCCCTGCGTGCTCCACAGGAGGAAAGCCAGTTCGGGGAGGGAAAGGGGAACGATGGAAAAGTGGCGCCGGCTCTCTCTGTTGGTGATCGCTGAGAGGAGATCTCTATTCCGGATCACTTCGTCCATCTCCTCACGGGGCGGCAGGGAAATCCGGTCTGATCCCACCTCGAACGGTTTTTCGAGGGGAGGCGGGGGTACGTTCCTTCCCTGATCCGTCTGTGAAAAGTTGATCCTCAGGCGAAGGCTGTCTTTCAGGAAGTCGCGATGGAATTCCAGAAGTTCGTCACTCATTTCATGCCCCCTTTCCCGGCCGGGGATTCCCACTGCCGTCAGGAGAGTCTACATGAAGGCGGGGATTCTGAACATCACCCGGTGCAGGAAGGAAAATGCTTGACAAAAACGAACGTTCGTACTATTTTTAATCCATTATTGATCAATACAAGGAGAAAACAATGTCCAAAGGCGAGGAAACAAAGGAAAAAATTATCCATACTGCCCTTGGCCTTGCCAGCATCTACGGTCTTCAGGATTTGAGCATCGGCAGGCTCGCCGCCGAATCCCAGCTGTCTAAAAGCGGGCTCTTTGCCCACTTTAACTCCAAGGAGAACCTTCAGACCCAGATCATCAAAAGGGTCACCGATCTTTACGTCCAACATGTTCTTGTCCCTGCCATTAATCAATCCCGGGGAATCCCCCGGTTGCGGGCTATTTTTCGAAACTGGAAACGATGGATCGACGGCGACACCCTCCCCGGCGGCTGCCTGGCCTTTGCAAGTGCCGTGGAGTTTGACGATCGTCCGGGCGCAGTTCGGCAGGAGGTTGTGGAAATGATCCAGAGCCTCCTGGATATGCTCGCCAGGAGCGCCCGGATCGCCGTGGAAGAAGGTCATTTCACGCGGGAAACCGACACAAAACAGTTTGCCCATGAACTTATTTCCATTGTCTGCGGCTACCATATGAGCAGCCGCCTGCTCAAGGATCCGGAAGCGGATAGACATTCAAACGATGCTTTCGAAAAACTGTTGGATTCTTTCCGAAGGGAACAATGAGCACGGGAAGGACCGGATCGAACAATCAGGAGAGTTAAGCCGCCCTCCGGGCTTCCATGCCGGTGACCGGGGATCTCGGCGGCCTGAATATTTTTGCCCTTGTGTTTTTCGGGATTTTTAAAGGAGAAGGAAATGGCGAACGCACGTGAGATCATGGATGTTTATCTGGGAAGCAGCGCGGAGGAGCAGTTCGACCTGTGGTTTTCCAACAGGGACCTCCGGACACAGTTTGACGCGGTGGAACACATCGCGCAGCAGAGGGAAGGCCTGCCCTCCTCCCCGGGAAAAAACGCCCCGTCGGGAGGCAGGCAGGGGTTCCGGGGGAAGCTGACAGGGTGCCACCCGTGGCCCGCCAGGGTGTAGAGATCGAAAAGTTTGAGAGTTTGAAAGTTTGAGAGTTTGAAAGTTTGAGAGTTTGAAAGTTTGAGAGTTTGAATAAGGTTAAACGTTTAATGTTGAACGTTTAACGTGGGAATCAGTGATCGGTAAATAATCTCAGATCTCAGAATTGGTAAAGTGCACATGTGCATCGGTGCACGAGTGCACTGTTGTAAAAACCGCAACTTCAAACCCTCAAACTTTCAAACTTCCAAACTCATAATTTTCAATCCTCAATTGTGTCTCCCTCCTCCCACAGGATACCAAGGTACCAGTCCCGGTACTGTTTTTTATCTTCTTCAACGAGTTCGGCGTACCGGTCGGGATCGTTCTTTCTGATGAAGGGGTTTGCCATCTGGTTGGGGGATTCGGCCGAGGCAAGAACATTGCGGTAGTCCCTGCACGCCTGCACAGTATAGTACTGAATCTGATCGAGGTTCCTCCCCGCGAGTTTAAGAATAGCAAGCCTCACCCTGTCTTCCTCGGGCTGCCAACTCGCCCCCCCGTATTTACCGAGAACATCAGCCACCCGTTTCCGTTCGTCAGCCGAAGGAAAAACCTTTTCCAATATTTTTTTGACCACCGTTTTGTGTTCGGTCATCTCGATTTCTTTATAATATAAGGTTTTCGGCGGGAGTAATCATAAAAGATACTTCTATCGATACTCAGGCGCTTTCTACCGAGGAGTACTGGAAACTTTTCGGCCGGCTGATCCTCTCGGCCGATGCAGGGGCAATATCGGCTGCCTGGGCTGGTTACTGTTCTGGTTCGATCACATCCCCGATCACCTGTTTCATTTTCATCCGCTGATTTTAGCCGTATTCCTGGCAGCTTTTTGGGCCGGGGTCATGGGTATCATCGTAATGATACGGACCCGGAACCGACTCGGCATCAAAACCGACCGGTTTTTTCACGTTCTGAAAGTCTTTTACGCGATCTTTGCAGCCCTGACCGGAATATTCGCCTACTTTTCCTATCCCCCGCACTAGGACTGGCACATCTGTTCTCGGCCTCCCGGCTACTTCTCCCTCCTGTCGCCCCCCTGGCGCCGGCACGCCGTCGATCGTCTGCATGCGGCTCCTTTTCTCCTGTCGCGTTCTCCCAACCAGGCCGGATCCTGTTGGACACGGCGATCTTTACCGGTTCGCCTGTCCTCACCGGACCTTCGATTCTCACCTTTCCTTCTCTCCTCTCCATCGCGCCTCATTTAATCTCTCCTTGAAGAAAGTGTGGAAAACAACAGGGGCAAAAGAAAACCGGCCGGGACTGAACTTTAACATTGGCCAACAGGAATACAGCACCAGGTACAGGACTTTTCCCTTTCCCGTTGGGGGCTTAAACCCCGTGGGCAAAGGCCCCTTTAACCGGCTGGCGTCTCGTGTCCCACCAGTGGACCAGAAGAAGCCAGAGGACGCCCAGGGTCCCGGCAGTTAAAGAAGCCAGGAAAATTGCGGTTTTGGCGACGATCAGCCTTTCCGGGGATCCGCTGAAGGAAAGATCCGATATGAATATAGACATTGTAAAACCGATCCCCCCCAAGAGGCCCACCCCGGCCACGTGGCGAAATCCCATTCCTACCGGGAGGGTAGCCAGCCCCAGCTTGACCGCGCCCCAGGAGAATATAGTGATCCCGAGAAACTTTCCAAGAACCAGCCCGAGAAAGACCCCGATGGCGACCGTATGGGTAAAAGTGTGGGACAGGAGGCCGCCGGAAATGTGGATTCCCGCATTGGTCAGGGCAAAGATGGGGATCACCAGCAGGGCCACGGGCAGTTGAAGAACGCTTTCGACCCTCCTCATGGGCGCCTCTGCATGACAGACCCTGTCTTTCATGTCTCTGAGGATGGAAAACTGCCGCACGTTGCTGAGCGTGGTCATGCCCGGACGGGTGAGGTTGTCGAAGCGCCAGAGAAGATCCTTGATGCTCTTGCTGAACCTGGAGGGCTCGCACCGGGGCCTGGCGGGCACGCAAAGGGCAACCAGCACACCGGCAACGGTGGCGTGGACCCCTGATTGCAGGAGGAAGAACCAGAGGAAGGTGCCCCCAAAGGCGTAGGGAAGGGATTTCCGAACACCTCCCAGGTTCAGGGCAACCAGGATCAGCAGCATCAGGGCCGACCATCCGAGAGCACTGAAAGACAACTGTCCCGTGTAGAAAAGAGCAATAACCAGGACCGCTCCCAGATCGTCAACAATGGCGAGGGCCACGAGGAAAACCATGAGGTGTTTAGGAACCCGCCTCCCCAGGATAACGAGGGCGCTGATACAGAAGGCTATGTCGGTGGCCATGGGGATTCCCCACCCCCGCATCAGTGCGGGATCGGAATTGACCAACCGGTAGATCAGAGCCGGGATAAGCATCCCGCCAACAGCGGCGATCATGGGAAGGGCGGCTTTCTTGATATCCGATAGCTCCCCGACGATGGTCTCTCGCTTGATCTCCAGACCGACGAGCAGGAAAAACAGGGCCATGAGCCCTTCGTTGACCCAGTGGGAGAACGGTCTCTGGATGACCCATTCACCCACACCAATGCTGACGGGAATGTGGATCAGGTGTTCATAGATGGGATATAGGGGCCCGTTGGCCATGACAATAGCCACGATGGACGTAACCAGCAGGATGATGCCGCTGGTTGTCTGTTTCTGGATGAATTCCTCAAAGGGGGTGATGATCCGCGCGAACGCTTTCTCCCATGGGTAGAGAAACCGACTTTCCGATGAATCTTGCATCATGGTCTAATCCGCCTCCAGTCCGATACCGCCCGGGTTCTTCCGCTTTTCTCAGGACCCCCCTCCGAAACCAGTATCGTTTCCGTTAGCTTTCCAGTCAAGAGGCTCTTTATCCGACAGCGTTCAGAGCTTTGAAGGAAGATCAACGGGAGAGAAAATTAGCTGGCAACAGCTTTTTTCAATTCGGTCGGCTCATCGAACGATATTGTTGTATACTTTTCGAACATCTTCCCCGGCCAACTTTTCCCCTGAAGGTTGTAAACCCCGCCCAGGGGAAACGCGGCATCAAAGGTTTTTCAAAGGAGCATTGCATGGCAAAAAAAACCAGGGCCCTGACCCCGAAGGATTTGCATTTCCACTGTGACACGGAACGCATCCCCATTCAAAACACCGACGACGCCCCACCTCTCGGGGGTCCCGTCGGCCAGGAACGGGCTATCAGAGCCATCGATTTCGGACTGCGGATAAATAACCCGGGCTACAACCTGTTTGCAGTGGGTGCGCCAGGGTGCGGGAAATCGTCCACGATAACCACCATGGTCGGGGAAATCGCCTCCGGGGAAGACATCCCTCTGGATTGGGCCTATGTATACAATTTCGAAAACCCGCGGAACCCCATCGCCCTTTCCATGCAGCCGGGTCAGGGAAGGATCTTCGTCAGGCAGATGAAAGAGCTGACGGAAATCCTCAAGAAAAACATTCCAGCCGCCCTCGAGGACAAAGACTTCGAAAGCCGTAAAGGCCAGATTGTTGACAGGGTGAACAGGGAGAACGGCGCCGATCTTGCCCGGTTCCAGAAGGAAGCACGAGAGGCTGGTTACGCCTTCGAACAGGTGGAAAAAGAGTTCGGATTCATCCCCCTGAAGGAGGGCAAAAAACTCCACAGGGAGGAGTTCGAAGCCCTGCCCGAAGAGGATAAAGCCCGATACAACGAATCTCTTCTGGCACTCCAGGAAGGACTCAGGGAGATCACTCGGCAAGCTCACAAGAGGGATGAGGAAGCACGCCACAGGGTTGACGCACTATCCCGGGAACAGATCCGGTTCGCTGTGGAACCGTTCCTCGCGCTTATTCTCTCCTCCTTTTCAAACGACGAAAAGATCCTCCGCTACATAAAATACCTGATGGAAGACATTCTGGACCATTACCAGGAGTTTTTCCCGAACCAGGCCCCACACGCCCCGTTGGCCGCCGGAGGCATGGAGGGGGACCAGACTTTTTCAAAATACAAGGTCAACCTCATCGTGGACAGAACCGGGCAGGAAGGCGCACCGGTGGTCTATGAGAACCACCCCACATTTCAGAACCTCATCGGCAAAATGGAATATGTTTTTCAACTGGGCGTTGCCACCACGGGTTTCGAGAAGATCCAGCCGGGAGCCCTGCATCAGGCAAACGGGGGCTACCTGATTCTCGATGCCCTGGAGGTGCTTCGAAGCCCCTTCGCATGGGAAGCGATCAAGAACAGTCTCAAGTCCAGCCTGATCAAGATCGAGGACATGGGCGAGCAGCAGCGGATGTTCGCCACAGGATCGCTCAAACCGGAACCCATTCCCCTCAATATAAAGGTTATCCTTATCGGAACCCCTCTGATCTACTATCGACTTCTGGCTTACGAGGAAGATTTC
This sequence comes from uncultured bacterium, assembly GCA_965603295.1. GTDB lineage: Bacteria > BMS3Abin14 > BMS3Abin14 > BMS3Abin14 > BMS3Abin14 > JAFGWO01. Next base: position 24,069 of record CBFDCL010000016.1, read on the forward strand.
CGCAAACTGTTTAAAGTGAAAGCCGATTTCGGAAGCACGATGAAACGAACGGACGAAGCGATCCGGAATTATTCCCTTTTCATCGCGTCTCGTTGCAAAGAGGAAGGGTTATTGCCTTTCGATGCCTCGGCAATGGGTGCGGTCATAGAGCATGGGGGCCGTCTTGCGGAGGACCAGGGGAGGCTCTCCACCAGTTTTTTCCAGATTACTGACCTCCTTCGAGAAGCCTCTTTCTGGGCCGGAGAGGAAAATGCCGGGATGGTTTCCCGTTCTCACGTGGCCACGGCCATACGAGAGAAGAAACACCGGTACGACAGCACGGAGGAGAGGTTGGGAGAACTCATCGGGGAAGGGACCCTGATGGTCAGCACCAGGGGGCAGGTGGTCGGCCAGGTAAACGGTTTGTCCGTCTACACAATGGGCGACTACCGGTTCGGCAAACCAACGCGCATCACTGCCAAGGTCTACCCCGGGAAAGCCGGCATGATCAATATCGAGCGGGAGGTGAAGCTTTCCGGGAATATCCATAACAAGGGAGTGATGATCGTCTCATCCTATCTGGCCATGCGGTACGCGGGTGATTTCCCCTTGAGCCTGAGTTCGTCCGTCACCTTTGAGCAGACTTACGACGAGGTGGAAGGCGACAGCGCCACCGCGGCCGAACTCATTGCCATGACTTCAGCGATTTCGGGCGTTCCGGTCTCCCAGGGAATGGCCATTACGGGTTCCATGGACCAGCATGGGAAAATCCAGCCGGTGGGCGGGATCAACGAGAAGATCGAGGGGTTTTTCGCGACCTGCCAGGACCACGGACTTGACGGGGAAAACGGTATCGTCATTCCAAAGACAAACGTGAAAAACCTCATGCTGTCCGATGAGATTGTGAAAGCTGTGGGCAGCGGGGACTTTTCCATCTACGCCGTTGAGACCATCGACGAGGCCATCGAACTTCTCACCGGCCTGAGGGCGGGGAACCGGGGAAAACGGGGGACTTTCCCGAAAAACAGTTTTAACCGGAAGGTCGAGGACCGGTTGCGGGAGCTGGCAGAGCAGGTAAGGGTCCCCGGGGAAGGGACGTCCGACACGGACAACGGGAACCGAGGGAACCGAAACCGGGATGATTGATTTATCTTCCTTTTTTGACAGCCTGTTTCAGTTCGGTTCCCGACGTCTTCTTGGCGGCGTTTTGATCCTGGTAGTGACTATTCTCCTCGTGGTCCTGAACAGAAAAGGGGAACAATAGGCCAAAGAAATAGGGCAATTGAGAATTGAGGATTGAGAGTTGAGAATCAGATCTCAGATCTCAGAACTGGTAAAGTGCACATGTGCACCGGTGCACTGGTGCACTGATGTAAAAACCGCAACTTCAAACCTCAAACTTTCAAACTTCCAAACTCTTCCTTAACCGCTTCATCCGGCGAACAAACCTCTTGCCTGAACTGGAAGTTATAATATTATTATGGGATTGGTGGCATGGGTTGAAACGTAGATCTGTCAAGGGGGGATTATGGACGAAAACGCGAAAAAAGCCCGCGAACAACTGCGAACACAGTTGGAGGAAGAATCGGAAAACCTTCTGGAGGAGTTTCTTGAAAAACGGATGGATGCCCTCGTTGAGAAAGTCCGGACACTTCTGGAGGAAGAGGCGGACAGCTGGATCGAGGAGGAGTGCCGCAAACAGATGGAGACTTTCAAATCGAAAGTGAGATGTCAGCTCAAAGAAGAAGCGGGGGAATGGGTCGAGGAAGAACTCCGGAGAAGGACCGAGGAGATCAGGAAAAGAAGCAAGGGATTATAAATCTGGTACTTTTTTCTTAACCCCATTCCTCGATGGTCCGTGGTTCCCCGACGTCGTACGGGGGTTACGGGTCCGGTGTTTCCCCTTGATTTCTAGGGACGCCCGATTTAGAATTCTACCCCTTTCGGATCCAGAGTGGTCTTCCGAGTCCGGGGGCCGGCCCGGCTGAAGAACCGTGTCTCGTGACATCACCCGATTCATCAGAAACTGCGGCGGATATGGAAACAGATTCACCACAGGACTGTCGACGCGCTCCTGGCCGGGAGATGGAATTTCAGGGTGAAATGAGGAAAGAGCGATGAAAAATTTCAAACGGATACTGGTGGCCAACCGGGGTGTCTCGGCTGTCAGGGTCATGCATACCTGCCGGGATCTGAAGATCCCAACTACCGCTGTTTACAGCACACCGGACCGTCTCGGGCACCACGTGTTCATGGCTGACGAGGCGGTACACATCGGGGAAGCCCTCCCGGCCGAATCCTATCTCAACCAGGAAAAACTCATCGGGGCCGCACGGAAGAACGGCTGTGACGCCATCCATCCCGGGTGGGGGTTCCTGTCGGAAAACGCCGAGTTCGCCGCTCTGGTCCGGGACGAAGGACTCACCTGGATTGGCCCTCCCTCCGAGGTCATCCGAAGCACGGGGGACAAAGCCCACGCCCGGGAGATCGCCCGGGGAGCCGGGGTGCCCGTTGTCCCCGGGATGGAAGGGGTCCAGGATGCCGCCGAGGCGCTGACCTGGATGAGGGAGAACCAGGTGGGCTACCCCGTGATGATCAAGGCGGCCTCCGGCGGGGGTGGGAGAGGGCTTGTGCGCGTGGATCGAGAGGAGGGGCTCGAGCAGGCGATTTCCCAGGCACGGTCGGAGGCTGAAAAAGCCTTCGGGAGTGGTTTACTCATCCTCGAGAAGTTCATCGAGAAGGCCCGTCATATCGAGGTCCAGATCCTGGCCGACCAGGAGGGCAACATCGTCCATCTCAACGAACGGGAATGCACCATCCAGCGGCGGAACCAGAAGGTCCTTGAGGAAACACCGTCCCCGTCCCTGGATGAAGACCTCCGGCAGGAGATCTGCACCCAGGCCGTGACCCTGATGAAAGCCATCGGTTACCAGTCCGTGGGAACCGTGGAGTTCATCTTCGATTCCAACGACCGGAAATATTATTTCCTCGAGGTCAACACCAGGCTTCAGGTGGAGCACGGCATCACCGAACTGTGCACGGGGTTTGATCTTGCCGGATGCATGATCGACGTCGCCCGGGGAAAGGCCCTGGGGTTCACCCAGGAGGATATCCAGCCCAACCGCTGGGCCGTTGAGGTCCGGCTTAACGCGGAGGACCCAGAAACCTTCGGGCCATCCTTCGGGACGATCCGCAGACTGCGTGTCCCGGAGGGTCCCAATCTCAGAATTTACTCCGGCGTATACGAGGGGGCGGAGGTTCCCCCATATTACGATTCCCTCCTGATGTTGATCATGAGTACCGGCCATAACAGAGAGGATGCTCTGAACGTCATGGACCGCGCCCTGGGCCGCAGCCTGAGGGTTGAGGGCGTAAAAACACTCAAGCCCCTTTTGACAAGCATCATCCGACACCCTGCTTTCCGGGAGGGAGAATTTTCCACAGCATTTATCGAGGAAAACCACCCGGATTTGATCAAGACTTTCCGTATTCCGGGAAGCGAAGATGAACTTCTCAAAATCGCCAAGTACATGGCGGAAGTCTCCGCCCTGGGACCCCGGTCCTGGGTTTGAGGTCCTGTTATGAATGAGAAAAACCTGTTTAAACCCGGTATGTCTCCGGGAGAGATGATCAGGAAAGTCCGGTCCCTCCCCGGTGTGGCGATCACCTCCACCGGGATGAGAGACGCCGGACAATCCGATTTTAAAAACCGGCATCGGATCCACGATCTGGCCACCCTGGCACCTTATTACGAGGACATGGATCTGTTCAGTGCCGAAGTACACGGCGGTGCCCGGTGGCACGTGGGGATCATGAACCGGAAGGAGAGCCCCTTCGAGGAAACGGCTATCCTGAGAGAAAAGATGCCAAGCGTCCTTCTTCAAACCCTGGTGCGGGAGACAAACCTCTGGGGGTATCGCCCCTATCCGAAAAACGTTATCAAATACGTGGTCCCGCGGGTCGACATCGATGTCTGGCGCTGTTTTTCCTTCCTGAACGATGTCCGGAACATGCGCCCCATCTGCGAAGTGGTCATGGAGAGGGACCTGCTGTTTGAACCCTGCATCTCCTTTACCCAGTCCGATTGGGCCACCAACGAATATTATCTCAGCGTGGTGGACGATATCGTGGACCTTTGCGGGGGCATCGACGAGATCGTCATGTGCATCAAGGACATGGCTGGTGTCGGGAGCCCCGAAAGGATGCGGGAACTGGTGGATATTATTCTCCAGAAGTACCCCGACATGGTGATCCAGTATCACCGCCACTCCACCGATGCCCTGGCCCTCCCCGCCCTCCTTGCGGCGGCCCAGGCCGGTGCAAAACTACTCGATGCCCAGGAAGACTCCCTGACCCGTTTTTACGGTCAGGCCCCTATCCTTTCACTCCATGCCTACCTGGAAGAAGCGGGTATCCCGGTACACCTGAACCGTCCTGAAGCCGAAGCCGCGGTCCAGAAAGCCCGGGATTGGGTCCGTCTTTACGGGTGGGCGGAATCCCCGTTTAAAGGGTTCGACCACAATGTCGTCCGTCACCGGATGCCCGGAGGCGCGTTCCCCAGCTCTTTCGAGCAGGCGGAGCAGGGCGGATTCCTCCATCTCATGCCGATGATCCTGGAGGTTATGACACTGTACAACCAGGTCATCCATTATTTCGACGTTACGCCGGGATCCCAGATGACCTGGGTTACCTGCAGCGGCCTCGTGAACCGGTACGCCAAGGAGTTCGGCCTGGCCGGTGTGGATCGTCTCATCGCCCTTCTCAGAAAGTTCATCGAGGAGGCCGGGCAGGACCTGGACAAAATGGATGATCAGGAGAGGGAAGAGGTCCTGGGCATGTTCGAGTCCGCTCCGGGGGATGTTAAAAACCTTCTCCTGGGTGGTTACGGAAAACTCCCGGTCGGGTGGCCGGCTGACTGGGTCTACCAGAGCGCTTTCGGCGACGCCTGGGAGGAGAAGATCGATGAGAGAACCGAAAAGTCCCCTCTTGACTCCACCACCGACGAGGATCTTTCACGCCTGAGGGCGGAACTGGCCGAGAAGCTGGGGTGGGAGCCCACGGAAGAGGAGTTCATCCTTTACCTGATGCACCCGAAAGACACCGTTGAGATGGTTGAATTCCGGGAAGAATACGGCCAGGTTTCCCTGGTCCTTCCCACGGACGTCTGGCTTTCCGGCCTGACGCGTCCCGGGGAAAAGGTGGATTTCGAGGTTGACAACAAACCTTACAGCATCGAAATGGTCTCCGTCGGGGAGGAATTCGACGGGTACATTCCCGTGGTTCTCAAGATCAACAACCAGACGAGGGTCTTTTCGGTGGAGACCCCGAGGGTGGTCAAGGTCGAGGTCAGGATGGCAAAAGCCGAGCACGAGGTGGGATCACCGATTACGGGCACAGTCTGGAGACTCGGAAACACGGCCAGGGGCACCCTGTCCGTGGGAGACATTATCCACGAGGGCGAGGAGATCGCCAACATCGAGGCCATGAAAATGGAAAACGCCATCACCTCCCCCTTTGACGGCCGGATTTCCGAGATCTGCTTCGGGCTCAACGACTCGGTTGTGGAGGGCCAGCTGCTGTTCGTTCTCGAGAAAGGGCAGGTGCAGGCCGTACGGGAGGAAGCAGCCCGGGAAGAAGTCAACATGGAAGAAATGCCAATGGACTGATCGATCCAAGATGCAGTTCCTCCCTCCAACTGGGCACGTTTTTTCGAGTCCCTGAACTCCGTTGTTTATAAGTAACAAAGCATATGGACGCGGTGACTGATGACCAGGAATGACGAAGAATCCGATCTTTCAGCTTGCATATGCTGCAACGGTGAATTGCAGGAGATCGGTCGAGCCAGACAGCTTGCTTCCAGGGCTGGCCTTTTGATTGCGGCCGATGGGGGAGCAAGATTCCTGGCCGCGATGGACCTTACACCGCATGCAATTATCGGCGACATGGACTCCCTGGGCCAGGACCCTTGGACAGGTGATCAAAATATTCAGAGGGTGACCTTTCCGAAGGACAAGGATCGATCCGACACTGAACTGGCTGTCGAGTGGGCCTTTGAACAGGGCGCGACACAAGTGCTGCTGCTGGGGGCATGGGGAGGACGGATAGACCATTCCCTTGGGAATAGCGCCCTTTTACTTCAACACCCTGGCCGGGTGGCGTTGTGGAATAACGGTGTCCTCACTCAGGCTGTTGTCGCCGGTCAGTGTGTTTCTTTTCAGACCTCTCCAAACGCTCTGGTATCCCTCATCCCCTTTGCGAAGAACACTCTGGTGAGAACGACGGGTCTGGAATTTGCCCGGAACGATGAACCCCTCAAATACGCAACGCACGGGTTAAGCAACGTGTCGATCAGTGAGGTTTGCTCAATAATGGTAAACCGTGGACAGGTCATCCTTTGCGTGGAAGGACAAAAAAACATGGTTGGAAAGTTGACGAATTCTGCCGGGAGCCTGTTCGATTTCGGTCCCATGGCCAACGAGTATGAAAGCTGGTACGAAACACCCGAGGGCCAGAAGTGTGATCTTATTCAGAAACAGGATGTGCGCAAGTTTCTTCCGCCGGTCCGGGATTTTACGAAGCTTTTGGACGTGGGATGCGGAACCGGCCACTGGAGCGGTTTCTTCTGGTCACTGGGTTATGCCGTTCACGGGATCGATATTTCCGAAAAGATGACCCTCGTGGCGCAAAAAACCGTACCAGAGTGCGTGTTCAACGTTGCCAACGCGTGCGCCCTTCCATTTCCGGATGCTTCCTTCGACATCGTCGTATCGATGGCGGCGCTTGAGTTTATCCCCGACGCACTCGCCGCAGTGCAGGAAATGGCCCGCTGTACCAGGTCAGGAGGGATCATGTTGATCGGAACGTTAAACCGGCTCGCTCCGATAAATCGGGACCGTTTGCAAAAAGGTGAGGAACCCTATGTTTCCGGAAATCTGTTTTCACCCGATGAACTCGAGGATCTGATTTCCCCCTGGGGTGAGACCCGCATAGTGGCCTCTTCTCAAATGAATGAAGCACCGGGTCCTATGGCCCTTGAGACGGATCACCGATCCGTTTCACCAGGAAGCCTCATGGGGCCGTTCATCGTTGCAGAGGTAAGACGGGCCTGAGTAAACCGTTCCCTGCTAATGGATGCCGCTACTGGAAAACCGATCGATGGTGGAATCGGGGAGAAATGAAGGCCGGGATCGGCCGTATCCGGAAAACGGATTTTTCCCGAGAAAGGTTCACTGACACGACTGGGAAAAACCCGGCGTACCCTTTTTTGGATTTTCTACAAAACCAAGGCAATGGAAGCCTAACCTGAGACTATTCGAAAATACCGTTCCGGTTTTATTCTGGAATGTAAATGGGAAAAACCTATTTCAGGTCAACAGGATCTCTTGTCTCGCCTTTTTTCCATTGGATGGTAATCGTATCGAAATTCTCCAAGACCGTAACAATGCTGTCCTGGACTGATTCTCCACTCACCATAACGCAGACAAAATGTTGCTTTATCTTCTGGATATTTGGACCGAACACTTTTGACACGACAACCTGGACCCCATATTCCCGGAGCAGACCTGCAACCCCTTTCGCTTTCCCTGGATCCGCATGTACTCCCTCCTCCACGGAGGTTAAGTTCTCCACAGCCTTTTTAAACACCGTCTCCAGGGGGGAGATCTCATAAATGCTGTAAAAACCTGAGTCCCCGAAATGTCTGTCGATGAGAGTTTCCCCATCCTCTGAAGCAAAGGCCGTTACAAACCTTTCCATTACATGCTCCTTTCGCGAATCATCTCGATATAATGGGAACAATGGAGGTTTCTCTCATTTCAGGACTATTTTTTCACTCGACAGCTTCCCCGTCCCTTCGATGAAAAGGATCCCGGCATCCCCGGAGCCATCGCTGAGCCAGCCACCGGTATTGTACATCAGCAGATCCTCTCCCTTCAGTTCCTCGAGGCCCTCGAACGGAACCGGCACGGCGGCGGGAATAATCTCGTGGGTGTGCCCGTATATCATTTTTCCGGGAGGCGCCAGGCCAAGGAGTGCAGCCTCGCGGCAAGCGGCCGCAAAAAATCTGGAAAACCGTTTCTTTCTTTCCGGGTCGGCAAAATATCCTTTATTGTAGCGCGGGTCCCTGATCCGGTTATTGGCTATGAACACCGCGAGCATTTTTAAGCCTTGCAATAAAGCGTTATCCAGAAACTCAAAAAGCCCCAGAGGGATCATCCTGTCCAGCACAGGAATCAATCCGTTCATCGCCCTTTTCAGTTCTTTCGATCTTCCCTGTCTTGCCTCTTTTTTAATGCGGTAAAACAGTTCGGACATGTCACCACCATATCCCACGCCGGTGCACATGAATGAATTGAAGGGCGCGTTGAACTCCTCCAGCTCCACCATGGACAACTTTCCCTCTTTGACAACATCCCCCAGCAGTTCGGACGCCAGAACCCAGGCCAGGTCCATCATGTGCCCATGGGTGATCATTATAAGATCTTCAGGGGTTTTCACGTAAAGGTTAGGATAAGTTACCAGGATCGGAAGGATGGACCCCTCTTCAAAAAGCCCCTCCAGGAAAAGGCCCCCGAAACGTCTCTTCCCGGGAACGCGGCTCACTCCCGGAAGTTTAATGGTGCCCGCGCGGGTGTCAATGATCCCCGGCTGTGTCCTTCGGGCAGCCCTTGGATTCTCATGGCGGTTCAGTTTGCCGATCACGTTGGTTTCCCACTCTACGGCGTTCCAGATCCGCTTGTCGTGATTTCCGGGAATATAAATTAACTGTTTGGCGAGCTTGTCCCGGTAGATTCCCCTGAAGAAAGGTCTCGCTGCAATCAGCGATTCCTCAATGGGGCTGGCTGAAAAATCCATAATGTCCCCGTTCAGGACAAGGAAATCCAGGGGCTTTTTCCCCGAAAAGGCCCGAATGGCCAATCTCAGCTCTTCATAAGTCCCGGTGAGGTCCTCGCCGTCCATGAGGCCGGAACCCGGATTCCCGAGATGTGTATCCGAAATGACACCGATTTTCATGCCGTTCTCCTTCAGGTTCTTTTCAGGAACGATTTCAGGCGGTGGTGCGACTCTCAGGTATGGAAAACAGAAGGTCAGGGCACACACAGCGATCTTTTTTTACCTTATGGCGATTCTGGGCGCAAGTTCTGGTTCCGGATACCATCGGCCGCCCTAATCCTCAACGGCTTTTTGAGGATCCCCTGGCCGCCGGTGTCAGAGCAGTTAGTTGGTGGTGAAAGGGTGTTTTGGCAATGACCTTGCAACC
>CBFDCL010000017.1:0-32876 GCA_965603295.1 uncultured bacterium
TACGGAAGTTCCTGTTCTTTGAAAATTGAAGATGAAGAGAGGGTAGTCATCACAAGCCACAAGTTGATGGCTTTGTAAAAAGTCATCAACGCGCCCCGCGTGGGGCGCCAAATCAACGACGCGTTATGGTCGTTGATTTGTGAGGGAAGCGAAAACTGCGTTTTTCGCTTCCCGTGGAGCAAAAAGTCCCGGGTGGACTTTTTGCGAACCTTTTGAAGGTTTGACCGACGACCGAACCTGTCAAAGGTAAGTCGAAGGTGGTCAAGCTATTAAGGGCGTACGGTGGATGCCTTGGCGCCAAGAGGCGATGAAGGGCGTGGTAAGCTGCGATAAGCTCCGGTAAGCCGCTAAACAGGCAATAACCCGGAGATTCCCGAATGGGGCAACCCGGCTCCGGTCATGCGGAGTCATCCCGTTCTGAATACATAGGAGCGGGAAGTCAACCGGGGGAACTGAAACATCTAAGTACCCCGAGGAAGAGAAAGCAAATGCGATTCCCTGAGTAGCGGCGAGCGAAACGGGAACAGCCTAAACCGGATGAGTGTAAGCCCATGCGCGTTGCTCATCCGGGGTTGTGGGGCCCGTCAGACAGGTGTATGGACCTGTCAGGGAGTTACAAACCTCAGTTCTAGCCGAACGATCTGGAAAGATCGACCGCAGAAGGTGAAAGTCCTGTAAGCGAAAGGGCTGAGGCTCCCGACGGTGTCCCCGAGTACCACGGGACACGTGGAACCCTGTGGGAATCCGGGAGGACCATCTCCCAAGGCTAAATACTCCTTGGCGACCGATAGTGAACCAGTACCGTGAGGGAAAGGTGAAAAGAACCCCTGGCGGGGAGTGAAATAGAACCTGAAACCGTATGCTTACAAGTGGTGGGAGCCCTATGTTCGGATCTTCGGATCCAGACAGGGTGACCGCGTGCCTTTTGTATAATGAGCCAACGAGTTACTGTACGTAGCGAGGTTAAGCCGGAGAGGTGGAGCCGTAGCGAAAGCGAGTCTGAATTAGGGCGATTCAGTTGCGTGCAGTAGACCCGAAACCGGGTGATCTATCCATGGCCAGGGTGAAGTCTCGGTAACACGAGATGGAGGCCCGAACCCACTAAGGTTGAAAACTTAGGGGATGAGCTGTGGATAGGGGTGAAAGGCCAATCAAACCCGGAGATAGCTGGTTCTCCCCGAAATATATTTAGGTATAGCCTTGTGTTTAGATCGTGGAGGTAGAGCACTGAATGGACTAGGGGGCCTACCAGCCTACCAAACCCAATCAAACTCCGAATGCCACGACTCTTTAGCACAGGAGTCAGCTCACGGGTGATAACATCCGTGGACGAGAGGGAAACAACCCAGACCGCCGGCTAAGGTCCCGAAGTACTGACTAAGTGGGAAAGGATGTGGAATCGCACAGACAGCCAGGAGGTTGGCTTAGAAGCAGCCATCCTTTAAAGAAAGCGTAATAGCTCACTGGTCAAGTGGTTCTGCGCCGAAAATGTAACGGGGCTTAAGTCAGTCACCGAAGCCGCGGGTTCGTTATGCCTTCGGGCGTGGCGAGCGGTAGGGGAGCGTTCCATACTGGTTGAAGCTGGACCGTAAGGACTGGTGGACGGTATGGAAGTGACTATGTTGGCATGAGTAACGATAAAGCCGGTGAGAAACCGGCTCGCCGAAAACCCAAGGTTTCCTGGGGAAGGGTAATCCGCCCAGGGTCAGTCGGTCCCTAAGCCGAGGCCGAAAGGCGTAGGTGATGGGAAACAGGTTAATATTCCTGTACCGGTTGGATGTCGTTTGTACGATGGGGTGACGCAGTAGGGTAGACCATCCAGCGAATGGAAATGCTGGTCTAAGCGTGTAGGGGGGTGTCCTAGGCAAATCCGGGACACTGTTAACCCTGAGACGTGATGGGGAGGCCTTTAGGCCGTAAACTGGTTGATCCCACACTGCCAAGAAAAACCTCTAAGGAGACATCTGTGCCGACCGTACCGTAAACCAACGCAGGTGGGTGAGGAGAGAATCCTAAGGCGCTTGAGAAAACTCTCGTTAAGGAACTAGGCAAAATAACTCCGTAACTTCGGGAGAAGGAGTGCCCCTAGTAGGTGAAACCACTCGCTGGTGGAGCCCAGGGGGGTTGCAGTGACCAGGCCCATGCGACTGTTTACTAAAAACACAGGACTCTGCTAAGTCGTAAGACGAAGTATAGGGTCTGACGCCTGCCCGGTGCCGGAAGGTTAATGGGCGTTGTTATCCCGGGTACGCCCGGGAGAAGCATCAAACTGAAGCCCCGGTAAACGGCGGCCGTAACTATAACGGTCCTAAGGTAGCGAAATTCCTTGTCGGGTAAGTTCCGACCTGCACGAATGGCGTAACGACATGGGCGCTGTCTCAACGAGGGACTCAGTGAAATTACAGTGGCGGTGATGATGCCGTCTACCCGCAGCAAGACGGAAAGACCCCGTGAACCTTTACTACAGCTTGGCAGTGGATCTAGGGGCAGTATGTGTAGGATAGGTGGGAGGCTTTGAAGCTCTGACGCTAGTTGGGGTGGAGCCATCCTTGAAATACCACCCTTATTGTTTTTGGATTCTAACCTAGGCCCGTAATCCGGGTCGGGGACATTGCCTGGTGGGTAGTTTGACTGGGGCGGTCGCCTCCCAAACAGTAACGGAGGCGTACAAAGGTTCCCTCAGGCTGATTGGAAACCAGCCGAAGAGCGCAAAGGTATAAGGGAGCTTGACTGCAAGACCTACAAGTCGAGCAGGTGCGAAAGCAGGTCTTAGTGATCCGGCGGTTCCGCATGGAAGGGCCGTCGCTCAACGGATAAAAGGTACTCCGGGGATAACAGGCTTATCTCCCCCAAGAGTTCACATCGACGGGGAGGTTTGGCACCTCGATGTCGGCTCATCGCATCCTGGGGCTGTAGTCGGTCCCAAGGGTTGGGCTGTTCGCCCATTAAAGCGGTACGTGAGCTGGGTTTAGAACGTCGTGAGACAGTTCGGTCCCTATCTGCTGTGGGCGTAGGACATTTGAAGGGAGCTGCTCCTAGTACGAGAGGACCGGAGTGGACGAATCCCTGGTGATCCAGTTGTCCCGCCAGGGGCATTGCTGGGTAGCTAAATTCGGAAAGGATAACCGCTGAAAGCATCTAAGCGGGAAGCCCCCCCTAAGACGAGATGTCCCCTCCGTCTTCGGACGGACTGAAGACCCCTTGTAGACTACAAGGTTGATAGGCCGGGTGTGTAAGTGCGGTAACGCATTCAGCTAACCGGTACTAATCGGTCGTGAGGCTTGACCATTTTCCACTTACCTTTGACAGGTTCTGTCATCCTGGTGGCGATGACTAGCCCTCTTCATCTTTTTTGATAGTGTCGCCAAAAGTCTAGCCGAGACTTCTGGCTCCTCGGAAAGGGAAAAGCGTGGTTTCCCCTTTCCTCACGGATCGATGATATTGAGGACGATCATCGATCCGGGCGCCTTTCACAGGCGCGGCACGGAAATCGAAAAGTGTTATTTTCGTTTTCCTCTTTGAAAATTGAGTTTCCGGTGGCTATGGCAAGGGGGATACACCCGTTCCCATCCCGAACACGGAAGTTAAGTCCCTTAGCGCTGATGGTACTGCACGGGCGACTGTGTGGGAGAGTAGGTCGCCGCCGGAATTTATTCGAAGGCCCCGTGAGTTTTCTCACGGGGCCTTCTCTTGTCCAAAGACCAAAGTCCAAAGCCCAAAGAAAAATATACTGTCATTCCGGACGCGGCCTGGCGAAGACCCGGAATCCAGGGAAAGAACAGGTCCTGTAGAAGCGATATTTTTCAACACAGGGGACACGGAGAAAACCGGAATTCAAGGGCAGAAACACAGTTCTTGTAAAAGCGGCCAAAGCATTTAACGCAGAGGATGCAGGTCAGCCACTCCCAGGCTCAATCGCAGGGTTACGCAGAGAAAGGCTGAAATCTGGGTAAGTCACCCAAAAAGTTAGAAGGTGGGACCCGACCCCACGCTTTTCCAAAGGGAGAGCAGGGGGGCGAAGCTCTGCTGCTCTAGGGTTCCGCTTCCCCAACGTAGGAAAAAACATGAGATGTCGCGTTCTTCGCCCAATCACCTTCACCCGACACTTCTGATAGCCAACCGGCCAACTTCGTTGGCGTCGTGAAGTCGCCAAGCCGGCCGAGAGCATAGGCTGCGTACCATCCCGACCACTGCTCGTCTCGCGCACCACTCAGGAAGTTCGACTCGTAGTCATGATGAGCGCTAGCCGCCGCCGACAATGCTTCCATCAAGTATTGTTCTGTGGGAACCGTACCCATGCTGGAACCTCCTTTGGCTGTCTTGGCGATCGAGAACAACTGTTTCACCTGCGGTCGGACCTCAGATTCTCAGGTTTTCTCGAATCAAAATCCTAAATCCAAAGTTTTCTCTGTGTCTCTGTGTGAGCCCGCCTTTAAAGCACCTAACGGAATCGCTGATTAACCCTGATTCAGGGATTTCCTCTGCGTCCTCTGCGGTAAATCAGCTTTTGATCTTGTTTTCTCCTGGATTCTGGATTCTGCCTCCTGGATTCTGCCTCTATTGTGGCTCTCGGATGATCAAGAGCCTGGGTTCCATCATGTCGTGCATCGCCCACCGAATCCCTTCCCGTCCCGTTCCGCTCTCCTTCACTCCGCCATAAGGCATGTGGTCCACCCGCCACGAGGGGATCTCGCCGATGAGGATACCGCCGACCTCAAGGGTGTCCCAGGCTTTCTTGGCCTTGTACAGATCCCGGGTAAAAATCCCGGCCTGGAGGCCAAAGACGCTGTCGTTGACCATATCCAGAGCTTCGTCGAAAGTACTGAACCTGGAAAGCACCGCAAGGGGGCCGAAGGCCTCCAAAGCGCACACCTTCTGGTCAGTGGGAACGTTCTCCATAAGTGTCGCTTCCAGCATGGCTCCGTTGCGCTTACCGCCGCACAGGACCTTCCCTCCAGCTTTCCGGGCTTCCATTATCCAGCTCTCGAGTCTCTGCGCTTCACCCTCCGAGATCATGGGCCCGATGAATGTCTTTTCCTTTTTCGGATCGCCCATGGGCAGGGCGCGGGTTCTTTTTACCAGCATGCGCTTGAATTTATCGTACACGGCATCGTGGATCATGATGCGCTGGACGCCGATGCAGCTTTGTCCGGATTGGTAGAAGGCACCAATGATGATTCGGTCAACGGCATCTTCCAGGTCTGCGTCCCCATCCACGACCACAGCGGCGTTGCCCCCAAGTTCAAGGACGACTTTTTTCTTCCCGGCCCTGGCTTTAAGGTCCCATCCCACTGCAGGGGAGCCGGTAAACGATAGCAGTTTAAAGCGTTCGTCGGTGGTAAACAGCTCGGCGCCGTCCCTGGTGCACGGCAGGACCGAAAAGGCCCCCTTGGGAAGATCGGTCTGGGCCAGGATCTCGCCGATGATGAGCGCGCCTATTGGAGTGCGGCTGGCCGGCTTGAGGACAAAGGGGCATCCCACGGCAAGGGCTGGAGCCACCTTGTGGGCGACAAGGTTAAGGGGGAAGTTAAAGGGAGTTATGAAGGAACAGGCACCCACGGGGAACATGCGGGTGAAACCGGTATATCCTTTGGCCCTGGGAGAGATCTCCAGATTCATGACCTCGCCGTGGATGCGCACTGACTCTTCTGCCGCGATGCGGAAGGTGTCGATGAGTCGGGTGACCTCCCCCCTGCTGTCGCGGATCGGTTTACCCGCCTCGACGCACAGGGCCATGGCTAGTTCGTCGAACCGCTTCGTGAACTGGTCTACACAATGGTACAGGACCTTTTGTCGCTCATAGGGAGGCACCTCCCGCATGTCCTTCTCGGCTCGTGAGGCCGCTCCTATGGCGTTTTTAATGGCCCCGGCATCCGCCATAGCCACTCTCGTCACGACCTTCCCTGTGAACTTGTCGGTGACCTCCAGGCTCCGGTTGGGCCTTTCGGCCTTGTTAGCCAGGTAGTAAGGGTAGGTTTTCTTCAGCATGGCTTAATCCTTTCAAGTCAAGTTCAATTCAAGATTCAAAATTCAAGATTCAAGATAAGACCAGTGCACCTGTGCACCAGTGCACTAATACTTGTTTTTCTCCTGTGTTCCCTGCCCTGAGCTTGTCGAAGGGTGCGTCCCGCGTTCTGTATTCTAAATGATCTTCTCGCTCAGGTCCTTGATCTCCTCCGACAGGACCCGTTTATTCCCGGAGTAGTCAATGGGTACCTCGATCACGTGAACTCCGGCTCCCTCCATACATCCCTTTAAGGTGGAAGTAAGCTCCTCTGCGCTACCGACCCGCTCTCCCACAGCACCGTAGCTTTCAGTATATTTAACGAAGTCGGGGTTGCCGATATCCAGGCCGAAATCCTCGAACCCCATCTGGGCCTGTTTCCACTTTATCATGCCGTAGCCGTTGTCCCGGATGATGAGAACGACCACATGAAGGCCAAGGCGTACCGCCGTTTCGATCTCCTGGGAGTTCATCATGAACCCTCCGTCGCCGCAGATGGCCATGACAGGTCTGTCCGGGTGAACGAGCTTCGCGGCAATGGCGGAAGGCAGACCGGCTCCCATGGTGGCAAGCGCGTTGTCGAGCAGAACTGTGTTGGTCATGTGAGCCTTGTAGTTTCGTGCGAACCAGATCTTGTACATGCCGTTGTCTAAAGCGATAATCCCGTTAGAGGGCATAAGTTTCCGGATCTCCGACACGAGCCGCTGGGGCAGGATAGGAAAGGAATCGTCATCCACGTCACGGTTGATGTGTTCCTCTATAGCTGTTTTTATTTCGCTGAAAGTTTCGAAATCCCACGAGCATGCGTCGTCCAGACCTTCCGTGATCCTCTCCACGCTGTCGGCAATGTCACCGATGACCTCCAGTTGCGGAAAGTACACCGGGTCTACCTGGGCGGTGTTGAAGTTGACGTGGATGAGGGTCTTTTCGGCGCTCATGAAAAAGGGCGGTTTCTCCACCACGTCGTGGCCGACGTTGATGATGAGATCGGCCCTGGCGATGGCCCGGTGCAGGAAATCGTGGTCGGAAAGGGTCGCGTTGCCCAGGAAAAGAGGGTTCCTCTCGTCCACGACACCTTTGCCCATCTGGGTGGTGAAAAACGGGATGTTGGACTTTTCGACGAACCTCTTGAGATTCCGGCAGGTTATCTTCCTGTTGGCCCCCGCCCCGATGAGCAGGAGTGGGTGCTGTGCCCACGTGATGAGATCCACGGCCCTGCTGATGGATTTTTCTTCTGCGATGGCTCTGCGAACGTAGCTCCGCTCGATAACGGCAGCGTCAGTCTCCTCCCTGGCGATATCCTCAGGAAGTTCGAGGTGGGCTGCGCCGGGGCGCTCCTCGCGGGCGAGCCTGAACGCTTCACGCACTAAGGAGGGAATAGCTCCTCCACTCTTGACCTGGCGGGTGTACTTGGTGATGGGCTGCATCATGTTCACCACGTCCAGGATCTGGAACTGTCCCTGCTTGCTGCTCTTGATTGGTTTTTGTCCCGTGATCATAAACATGGGCATGGCGCCCAACTGGGCATAGGCGGCTGCAGTGACAAGGTTTGTCGCCCCGGGACCGAGGGTGCCCATGCACACGCCCACGTTACCGGTAAGGCGCCCGTACGTCGCCGCCATGAAACCTGCGGCCTGTTCGTGGCGAGTGAGGATAAGGTGAATAGAGGAGCTTTTCAGGGAATTGAGGAGGTCAAGATTTTCCTCGCCCGGTATGCCGAAGATGTATTCGACCCCTTCAGCCTCCAGACATTTAACGAAAAGATCAGATGCTTTCATATCCGGGCCTCCGCTGTCAGAAGAACAACTAGAGACAGCATACAATAAAGGTTACCGGCGTGCATAACAAATGGATAACAAGGAAGTATTCTCGACATTACGACTGAGCGACGGAGCGACTGGGCGAAACTTCCCAATCGCTATCCGCCGTTTCATTGCCTTATGTTCAGGTCGCTGAGTCGTCCCGTCGTTTCTTCGCCCCATCGGCCCGTCGGCATTTCCCCCCTTGCCACCGCTCCTTTCGCTCTGCTATTTATTCAGCTCTGAGCTTAAGAATTTCCTTGACACCAGACCCCAAGCCATGGTGTCAGAGCACTTTTTCTTTCTCAATCCTCAATCCCCAATTGATTCACTTTAACCACAAACTTCGAACGTCAAACCTGGAAAATCCGAAATCCGTGGACGGGTTTCATTTTCTTTTGGTGTATTTCGAATTTTTCATCTTCCTTTCATTTGCGTCCGGTACTGTTTCCGCAACAGTAAGATGGATATTGAGGTGGAAATGAGACCCGGCAAGTGTTTGAAAGGAGGTTAAAGATGAAAGAAAAGATCTTGAAAACCAATCTTTTGGTCCTTGTGATTGCTCTTATCGCAGGGGTGGGAGTTCAGGTTGCCGTGGCGGAGGAGGGAAAGGTCTATACCATGCCTTTTGACGCCGCCAACTTCGCCGAACCGGCTGTGAACCCCTATTTCCCCCTAAAACCAGGGATGACCTGGATTTACAGGGAACTGGACGAAGATGGTGAGGAAGAGGCCCGGGTGATCTTCGAGGTCACGAAGGCTACAAAAACCATCCTTGGGGTTGAGTGCATGATCATCCGCGATCAGGTGCTTGAGAAGAAAAGGCTGGTGGAGGACACTTTCGACTATTTTGCCGCCGACAAATACGGGAACGTCTGGTACTTCGGTGAGGATTCAAGGGACTTCGAGAAGGGGAACATTGTCAGTGTCGAGGGATCCTGGCTCGCCGGGGCCGAAGGGGCAATGCCCGGTCTGTTCCACCCGGCCAAAGCGGAAGTGGGAATGCTCCTCCAGCAGGAGGTCAGCCCCGGGCAGGCGGAGGACATGGCCCAGATCGTCGATCTGAACACGACTGTCAGGGTCAAGGCCGGGAAATTTGAAAACTGCCTGAAGGTCAGGGAATGGAACCCCCTTGATCCTGATGGAACCATAGAATTCAAGTATCTGGCCCCTGGTGTCGGAGTTGTTCTCGAGGAGGAGATGGGAACAGATCCCGCCAGGGTGGAGCTCTTCAAGTTCAAAAAGTAGGACATGGATCCCTTACCGGCGGCCAGAATCCGCCGGTAAGGGTACGATTTCAAATTTCAAACTCTCAAACTTTCAAACTCTCAAACTCTCAAACTTTCAAACTCTCAAACTTTTCATTTTTCTCAATCCTCAATTGATACCCCCCCTTCGTTCCCCTCGGCTTCAGCCAGTTTTTACTAGACACCAGACTCTAGATACTAGAGACTTACTCGATGGTCGACCTTACGGAAAAACAGAAATTTAAGCTTTTTCTTACCGGGAGCGCTCTTTCCGTGGTGGTGGCGGGTTTCCTCGCCCCTGGTGCTTTTCAGGCTCTTGCGTTTGCCTTTGGTCTGGCCTACCTTCTTGACCCTGTGGTGGATTTTTTCGAGATGCGGGGAGTGCCGCGGCCCGTCTCCGTCATCGTCATCCTTCTTTTAATCGTCGGGATATTCGCCATCGTTCTGAGCCTCGGCATCCCCTACCTTTGGAAACAGGCGGTCCAGTTCATCCGGGAGGCCCCGGCTCTTGCGGAGCAGGCTCTGGGAAAGATCGCCAAATGGAACCTGCTTCCGGAGGAGATGACCCGGAGCGTTCCGGGGCTTCTGGAGGATCTTAAGCGGCGCATCCTGGCAGGCGGGTTCGACAACATCAAGCCCCTCGCCGCCGGTCTTTTCCAGGCGACCACCGGTGTTGTCGGTATTCTGCTCGGGATCCTCCACTTCGTCATCATTCCGGTGTTTTTCTTTTTCATTCTCAAGGATATCGACCGGATCCACGACGGATTTAACCGCTTCGTCCCGGTTTCCCTCAGGGATCAGGTCAACGCTTATCTTGTCATGGTCGATGGTGTCCTCGGCGGGTTCATCAGGGGGCAGATTCTCGTCGCCCTCTCCTTGGCCGTCCTTTATTCCATCGGCCTCGGCCTTTCGGGGATCCGGTTCGGAGTCCTCATCGGGGTGGTGTCCGGCCTGCTTTTCATAATCCCCTATGTCGGGACCATTTTGGGCCTGCTCGCGTCCACCCTTGTCCTGATCGTGGATTTTTCGGGTTGGGGGCAGGTGATTGGCGTGGCGGCGACTTTCGGGATTGCCCAGGCCATCGAAGGGTATGTCCTCACTCCCAGGGTCGTCGGGAACCGCGTGGGCCTGAAACCGCTGGAAACCCTCATCGCCATCCTGGTGGGGGGGGAGATAGGCGGTTTGCCGGGACTCGTTATAGCCATCCCCACCGGAGGGATCCTGAAAAAGACCATCGCCTTTCTTTTGCCCATAGAAAGCGTTGAAGATGGGGAAAGGGATGACCGGGTGTATGTGGCGGAAAAACAGTGCGAAGAGCACGGGGCGGATGGGGAAGAGGGGAAACCGGTTTGAGAGTTTGAGAAATTGAACAAGGTTTAACCTTTAATGTTTAACGTTTATTGGTTAAGTGCACATGTGCACCGGTGCACGAGTGCACTGATGTAAAAACCGCAACCTCAGACTTCAAACCTCAAACAGCAAACTTCAGTAGTTCATCCTCAATTCTCAATATTCTATCTTTTTCCGGGAAAGTCCAATTTTCTGTTGCAAATTTTCAAACATTGTTATAAAAGGACAAACTATACACACCAAATACCGTGGAATAATATTCTAATTTTCTAATAGGAGGACGGTGCTATGACCACTAATTTCAGCCAGTCGAAAATGGCAAGTACCGGGACTGTCAATCTATGGTGCGAAAGCTGCGGAAAAAAGATCGAGGGTGAACCCTACGAAACGAGCTTCTCGGGTTGGTGCTGCGTGTTCGAGCCCATTCACTTCTGCTCAAAGGAGTGCTGGGAAACCAAAGAAAATATGTATAACGAGGAGCATTGGCCGGATCCCCCCAAAGCTCCCGAAGGGTGGTGATCCTGGCGAGGACGCCGTCGGGATCAGGTGCGCCGCGCAAAGGGCGCAGCGTGCTGTTAAAGGAGGCCTCTTTTCAAGAAGGCCTCCTTTTTTTTGGGGTGTTTGCTTCGGTGATTGGTGATCGGGAAAGGGTTTGATGGTTTGAGTGTTTGAAAGTTTGAAGGTTTGAAAGTGTGGTTTTTTCGGTCTCATCTTGAGGTGATCCTGTGTGTAGCGATTCCAGGGGGGTAATGAAGGATTTTGCTGCACTTTTCTTGCTTTGTCCGATGTTTCCACCTCCCCGCGTCTCCGCGTCAGTTTTTCCCCATGTTTCGCGTTCATTTTCCTTTCATCTTTGTCCTATAAAGTTTCCACGAAAGTTTTTTCTCTCTTTTTTGTGGGTGTCCACCGGCTGGCCGGGGCCGGTGGGCGCCCTGATTTGTGTGATAAAATTAAAAGTCGGAGTTTGAAAGTTTGAGAGTTTGACGGTTGAAGTTTTGATCCGTGATAAAAATACAACTCACCGATCACCAATCACCGATATAATCCTGGATTTTGGATCTAAGATTGTATCTGAGATCTATTTTGAAATTTGGAATTAGTATTTATGAAGATTCTCCTTATTGAAGATTACGAGCCCCTGAGAGAGTCGGTCCGCAAGGGGCTTTTGGAGAACGGCTTCACGGTGGATGCCACCGGGGACGGTGAGGAGGGGCTCTGGTACGCGTCTACCGGAGAATACGACGCGGTGATCCTGGACCTGAGACTGCCTGGTTTAGATGGGCTTGAGGTTCTCCGGAAACTCCGTCGACAGGGAAGCCGCGTCCATGTCCTGATCATGACGGCGAAGGACGCAGTTCAGGATCGTGTGCTGGGCCTCGATACGGGAGCCGACGACTACCTCGTGAAACCGTTCGAATTCAGCGAACTCCTGGCCAGGATTCGCGCCCTTGTCAGGAGGAGATACGGACAGAAAGCGCCGGTGATTCGTGTTTGTGACATTGAACTGGATACCAGTAAACGTACGGTGAAACGAAACGGAAAGACCCTCGACCTGACATTGAGGGAATACGCCATCATGGAGTTCCTTGCCAGGAAGGCCGGCCGTTTCGTCTCACGGGAGGCTATTCAGGAAGGGATCTATGACTTTGCAGCGGAACTATCCAGTAACGTCATCGATGTCTACATCGGGCGGATCAGGAGGAAACTGGAGACCGAAGGAAGGGATAAGGTGCTGCACACGAAACGCGGGTTCGGATATATGCTCGGAGATGGAGAAACATGCGATCCCTGACCGGAACTCTCTTCCGGGGCGTCATCCTTGCCGCTTTGTTCGTCATGGTGGGGGCGGGGACCATTCTCTATCTGTCGGTGCGGGCACAGATGATCCGCCAGTTCGACCAATCATTGACCGACAAAGCCCGGATGCTGGCTCTCTCTGTAGAACAAAAGCATTACGGGCTGGAAGTTGATCTCGAGGAGATGAGAGCCGGGGACATGGAGGAAGCGGATAAACCGGAATATCTCTCCATCGGGAGTCCGGACGGTCGAACAATCTACCGTTCGAAGGTGCTTGATAACCTTCCCGCCACTGATAAGCAGGCCCCCCTGTCTGAAGAAAGCTGTCAATGGCACAGGATGCCCGACGGAAGAAAGTTAAGATCCGTCATTTTCTCATTCACTCCTGAAAATGATGACGAAAGGGAAGAACCGGTGTCCCAATCGGGTAATCCCGGTATTGTCATCGATACGGCGTCTGTACCGGGTGCCCGGGTGGTGGTCCGGCTTTTCAGAGATGCCTCCGACCTTTCCCTGTTCATGGAGGCCTTTCTTTTAATGCTCATTGCGACAGGTCTGGGTTCCATCGGTATCCTTTCCCTGACGATCTGGTGGGCCATCAAAAGGGGATCCGATCCTGTCAACGAGCTCGCTTCGCGGATCGAGGCGGTTGGAAAAGATGATCTGACGGTTCGATTTGATGAGGGGACAGTTCTCGTGGAACTGGTTCCCATCGTTCACAAACTCAATCTGTTCATGGACAGGCTGGAGAGATCCTTCAACAGGGAAAGGGGTTTTACCAGCGATGCGGCTCATGAACTCAGGACCCCCCTTGCGGGTCTGAAATCCACCATCGAGGTGGCCCTTGCCAGGAAAAGGGAAAGCGGCGAGTATCGGGAAACCCTGGAACGCGCCCACGACATCGTTGGGCAGCTTGAGAGTCTGGTAAAGGGTCTCCTCACCCTGGCCCGCCTGGAAGCTGGTCAGGAACAAGCTGTCTGGTCACAGGTCCGGCTGCAAAGTTGTGTAGCCCAGGTGTGGGAAGCTTACGGCCCGGAGGCCGATAAAAAGGGTATTGAAGTTTTGCTTGAGTTAAGGAACGGGATCGTGACCACCGTGGACAGGAATATGCTTACTCTTATCCTGGATGAGCTGTTCAGAAACGCGGTCAACTATGTGGACAGCGGGGGATTCATCAAGGTGGATCTTTTCCGGCAGGGTGAGGAAACCAATCTCCGTGTCAGCAACACGGGAAGCAAAGTCAGTTCTCAGGACGCAGAGCGCGTTTTTGACAGGTTCTGGAGGGGAACCCAATCGAGAAACGATACCGGGAAAAGGTTTGGTCTGGGTCTTCCCATCGTGGGCAAAATCGCCGAGACGATAGGCGTAAAGTTGAGAGTTGAGTCGAAAATGAACGGTGAGTTTGTGGTAACGCTGACGATGCCGGGGGAGCAGCGGGGAGGGAACCTTCAGACGCGGTGACACGGCGACGCGGCGATAAGATAATGACTATCGTAAAAAAGATTAATATACAAATAGATATATTATTAATTTAAAGTGATACATGAGGTTTTTTTGTGCCAAAATTGGACAGTGCGTGGGTAAGGACGATGCGGCCATGAAGTATTACTGCGTAGAGTGCGGGAAGGGGATCGAGGGGCAACCCTACGAGATGAGCATGGCCGCCTGGGAGGATTCGGTCGACCCGGTGTATTTCTGCAGCAAGGAATGTTGGGATAAATCCGAGGAATTCAACACCGATAACTGGCCTGATTGAAACAGTGCGGAGTGCAGTGTACAAAGTGTAAAGTGTAATAAGTACCACCGATGCACTCTGCACAATACGCTCTGAAAAAAACTGTGAGCCAGAGAGGTTTCGTATTGATCATTTTTCTCTGACACAAAGTTACATCAAAGATATTACTTTTAACCGGGCCTTTGGTCTTTGGACATTGGGCTTTGGCCTGTTTCATCCCTCTGGACTCTCTATAAATTCCTGTTATAATCAAGTGGTTTAAAACCGTTGAGTGAAACTAACGGTTTCAAATCAGTGCAGAGTGCAACGTGTAAAGTGTAGAGTAAAATCTTTCTCTGCACCCTGCACTCTACACTCTGCACTTGAAATGGCATCGAACGGAGGCGAGTTCGTGAGAGTGCTTTGGGCCCCCTGGCGCATGGAATACATCCTCTCGGAAAAAGGGGACCCGTGCTTTCTCTGCGAGGCCGCCCAAGCGGGACCCTCCGAGGAAAACCTTCTGCTTTACCGGGGGGAACGCTCCCTGGCGATCATGAACAGATTCCCCTACAACAATGGGCATGTCCTCGTGGCTCCCGTGGCCCATACCGCCGACCTTTCGGATCTCACCGTAGAGGAATACCGCGAAACCATGGAGTTGTTCCGTTTCAGCCTTAAAGCACTGGAAAAGCTCATGGATCCCGAAGGGTTTAACGCCGGGCTGAACCTCGGAAAAACGGGCGGTGCCGGCTTGGAGGAACACGTCCACTTTCATGTTTTACCCCGATGGAACGGGGATACCAATTTCATGCCCGTTATCTCGGACACCCGTGTCATCCCGGAGGCCCTGGTGGAGACTTACAGGGCTTTAAAGCCAATGTTTGAGGAATACGGGAACTGAAAGTTTGAAGTTGCGGGAAAAACACCTTTAACGTTGGACGTTGGACGTTAGACGTTGGACGTTAGACGTTGGACGTTAGACGTTGGACGATTTCTCTGAACTCTGGACCCTGGATTCTGGACTCGAACAATGGAGCCCCTCCCATGAAATATCTTTATGCACTAACCGTTTTACTCATGGCCCTGATCCTTGCCGCATTTATTCAGCAGAACGGACAGGATGTGGTCCTGAAATACTTCTACTGGCGGACTGTGCCTCTTCCCCTGTCCCTTTTCATGATCCTCGCTTTCGCGGGAGGTTACGCACTGGCCGTGGTCGTGGGACTCTCCACCGGGATCCGGGGAAGGTTGCGCACTATGAACGCTCAAAGGGAGGCCAGGAGACTTCGCGCCGAGTTGGGAAGCCTCAAGGAAAGCCGGGAAGCTGATTTTTCAACGGTTTCCTTTTCCGATACGGGCTCCGTCCCACCGCGGGCCGGCGATGTTGATGAGACGGGGGAAAAGGAGCCCGGGCCTCCCGGGGATGGCGGTGATGGTGTGGAAACCGGAGGGGAGGAGAAGGGGGAACGTTGAGCGGCCCCTCACGCGAAAAGCAAGGTCTTTTCCCCTTAACAGGATTTGTACTGCTTCTGGCCGGTTCCCTGGTCCTGGCCGGGTTCGTCGGGCCTGTTTTTCCGGATTCCACGGACAGTCTTACCCTGGGGGAAGCGTTTTACATGACCGGGGATCTTGCAGGCGCCTCGGGAAAGCTCGGGGAAGCGGCCAGATCGGACCAGGCCAGCCGTGCTTTTCGTGCCCTGTACCTACTTGGTCGCATCAGTCTCCTCCAGGGAGATTTCCGGCAAAGCAAAGAGTTTTTTGAAAGGGCGGCGGATATCGGCCGGGACTCAGGGAGAAGGTGGATGGCCCTGGCAGGGATCGGTGACGCCCTTTTTGGGAGCGGTCGGCACGAGGAGGCTGTCCGCAGGTACAGGCTTGCTGTCGGTGAGGCCTCCCCGGGTGTGGACAGGGCGGTCATCGAGGTCAAGATGGCCCTCTGCGAGCATGAACTGGGGCATCAGAACGAAGCGACGGCGCGCCTTGGCAAGGCGCTTTCGAAGATCCCCCTGCTGTCAGGCTGGGTGGGCCGTGAGGAGGAGTTTTATCATTCCATGTCCATGATCGGTTTTGGTGCCCCTGCCTCAAATGGGGAGAAGATCCTCCTCCTTCTGGGACCTGTGGAGGGAACGGTTCCCCTTTACGACCTGATTGGCCCCGATGTCCCGGTGAAGGAGGTCTGGAAGCAGGGGAAGGTATTCCTCGAGATCGGTCCCCTGGGTGACGTGGTGGAAGCCATGATCCTCTCCGAGAAGATTCGGGCTGCATCCCCCCTTCCACTGGAGATCCTGACCCGTTGAAACAGACCGTGAAGACAATCAACAGTGCCGGGACTCCCATGATGAAGCAGTACCTGGCAATTAAACGGCAATACCCGGATGCCATCCTCTTTTTTCGCATGGGTGACTTTTACGAGATGTTCCTGGACGACGCGGTCATTGCGGCCGATGTCTTGAAAATCGCTCTAACCACGAGGGATAAGGGGAAGGAAAACGCCGTGCCCATGTGCGGGGTCCCTTACCACGCCGTTGACAGCTACCTCGCAAGGATGGTTCAGGCTGGCTACAAGGTAGCTATCTGCGATCAGGTGGAGGATCCTGCCAGAGCCAGGGGGCTGGTGCGACGGGAAGTTACACGCGTGGTCACCCCCGGTACAGCGGTTGAGGAAACCCTTCTGGAGGCGTCCGAACCCTCTTTCCTGGCTGCGGTTTCCGGTTCGGCGGATGGGTTCGGGGTGGCGCTGGTGGACGTTTCCACTGGGGATTTCCTGATCTCCCTCGTGGAAGGCGGTGACCCGTTATCGGTCCTCCAGGCGACCCTGGCCCAGTATGAGCCCAGGGAGATCCTTCTTCCCGAGGGCCTCGACGGGGAGGGTTTCCCCGGTCATGTGACCCGGGTCGAACCACACAGGTTTAATGCGGACCTGGCCCGGGAAACCCTGATGACCGTTTTCGGTGTCCGGACCCTTTCCGGTTTCGGATCGGATCTTGATGGCCCGGTGCTCGGTGCGGCGGGAGCGGCCCTGTGGTATCTGGGGGATGTCCACCGGGGGGTCCCCGGCCATATCCGGCCTCCCCGGTCTATCGCCAACGGGGATACCCTCATTCTTGACCGCAATACCCTCCGGAACCTTGAGATCCTCAAGGCCTCCCATGAGACGGAACGATGCTGGAGTCTTCTTGGGGTCATGGACCGCACCGTTACCCCTCAGGGTGCGAGGCTGCTGCGGGAGATGATCGCAAGGCCCCTTCGGCGGGTTCACGAGATCGATGCGAGACTGGATCTGGTGGAAGAGCTGGTTAGCGAAGCCCTCCTGCGCGCAGGGATTCGGGAATCCCTGCGGGGTGTATCGGATATCGAAAGGATCGTTTCGAGGTTCTCCGCCGGCACAGCGGGCCCCAGAGACGCGAAATCCCTCGGTCAGACGCTGGAATCTCTTCCGGAAATCAGGGGTTTGCTCGCTGAACTGAACTCCGACGAGGGAGATGCCATCTGCCGGGCTGTCGACACGCCGGAGGCTCTGGAAGACCTCCTGGGGAGGGCTCTCGTGGATTCTCCCCCTGCTTCCCTTCGTGATGGTGGGGTTTTCCGGGAGGGATACGACAGCAGCCTCGATGAGCTCAGGACCCTGGCCGGGAACAGCCGGAAGTTCCTCTCGGAGATCGAAACCCGGGAAAGGGAGAATACGGGGATCGGCAGCCTCAGGATAGGGTTCAACCGGGTCTTCGGATATTATCTTGAGGTCACCCACGCCCACAGGGATCTGGTGCCCCCGGAGTGGGTACGCAAGCAGACCCTCGTCAACGCCGAACGATATATCACGGAGGAGATCAAGGAGCTCGAGGACAAGGTCCTTTCCGCCGGAGAACGGATCGCTGTGCTCGAACGGGAGCTTTTTGAACAGCTTCGCCAGAGCATCCTCGAAAACACCGAACCCCTTCAGGCGACGGCAGCCGCTTTGGCGCGGGCCGATGTTTTTTCCGGACTCGCCGAGTTGGCCCATTCATCTTCCTATGTGCGTCCCAGGCTTCTCGATGGGGATTTAGAGGGGCGGATCACCATCGTCGAGGGACGCCATCCTGTCTTGGAAAAATCCGGTCTTGCGGATTCTTTTGTCCCCAACGATGCGTACCTCGACTCGCGGGAAAACCGCCTGATGATTATTACCGGCCCCAATATGGCAGGGAAATCCACCTACATGAGGCAGGTGGCCCTCATCGTTATCATGGCGCAGACGGGATCCTTTGTTCCGGCCCGGGAGGCCATCATCAGCCCGGCGGACAGGATTTTTACCCGTGTCGGTGCATCCGATATCCTGACAAAGGGGCTTTCAACCTTCATGGTTGAGATGGTGGAAACATCCGAAATCCTGAACAACGCGACGGCGAACAGTCTCGTTATCCTGGACGAAATAGGGAGGGGAACCAGCACCTTCGACGGGATCAGCATCGCCTGGGCTGTGGCGGAGCACCTTCTGGGCGGGGCACCGAAAGGCTGCCGGACCATGTTCGCCACGCACTATCACGAACTGACCGAACTGGCGCTGACCAACGAAGGGGTGAAGAACCGGAACGTCACTATCAGGGAGTGGGGAGAACGCCTTGTATTCCTCCATCGGGTCCAGGATGGCCCTTCGGACAGATCCCACGGGATTTCCGTTGCGCGGTTGGCGGGGCTGCCCGACCCGGTGATTTCCAGGGCCAGGCAGATCCTTTCCAACCTTGAATCCCACCAGCTGAACCGGGAAGGTGTCCCCTTGCTGGCTGCCCAGGAGGAGAAAGAAAGCGGAAGCGATGAGGACTCCCCGCAATTGGGCCTTTTTCCAGACCAAGGGTCAGAGATCCTCCGCGCCCTCAGAGAGGCGGACGTGGAGGAAATGACTCCCATCGAGGCCATGAACCTGCTGGCCAGACTGAAAGGACGCTTTGAATAGAATACGTCGAACCGGAGCCGGGGTGGTTCTCGGTGTTCTCCTGGTGATATTCGCCGGGGCGGGCACCCTCCAGGCCAGACCGTATTGCGAGAGGCTTTATGATGCGGCCCGCAGGGACTACTATTCCCTCCTCGAAAACGAAAGGAAACAAAGGTTCCACGACAGCTGGGAGAAAGTCATTGGAAAATTTGCCCTCATCGTGGACAAATACCCGGCATGTTCCAAGGCCCCCGACTGCCTGTTCAACATGGGTGTCCTGTACAGCAAGCTTTACAGGAAGTCGTGGGTCAGGGAGGATCTCCGGTCGGCGATGAAATCGTTCCGCGATCTTGCGGACGAATACCCGAAAGACAACCTTGCCGATGATGCCCTGTTCAACGCGGGCGGGATCCTGGAGGAGATGGGGAACAAGGAGGAGGCTTACGTCCTGTACTCCAGAATCCTCAAACACTACCCGAAAGGGGACATGGCCCGCAAAGCCCGGTCGAAAACATCGGAACTGGCGGCCTACGCACCCAAACCTCCCGCTCCCAAACCTCCTCCCCGGTCTGCTGCCGGCTCCCTGGTAAACATCGCGGATATCAGTTACTGGTCCAACCCGGATTATACCAGGGTGGTCGTTACAGGATCAGGGACCATGCGCTTCGAGAAGAACCTGCTCAGGCGTGATGATGCTGCCGGAAAACCACCCCGCCTTTACATCGACCTGAAGAACGCTTCCATTCCGCGAAGCCTGTGCAACCCTATTCCCATCGAAGATGGTCTGCTCCTGCGGGCCCGGGTTGCCCAGTACGACCCGCGAACCGTGCGCCTCGTGCTGGATATAGACAGCATGAAGGATCACCGTATCTTTTCCATGGAGAACCCCTCCCGGCTCGTGATCGATGTCATCGGGGGCCAGAGGGGATACGACGGAGAAACGGCCGGCATGCCCGATGCGCCGGGCAATGCGCCTCTTCCCCTTGCAAAGCAGTTCGGTCTGGGTGTTCATAAGATCGTTCTCGACCCGGGTCACGGTGGCAAGGACCCGGGCGCCGTGGGGCCCAGAGGATTGAAGGAAAAAGACGTAACCCTGGCCCTCGCAAAAAAGGTCAAGCCTCTGCTCGAGGAACAGGGCTACACTGTGCTCATGACCCGTGATTCGGACGTATTCGTCCAGCTTCACGAGAGAACAGCCTTTGCCAACCAGAACAAGGCTGATCTTTTCATCTCCATCCACACCAACGCCTCCCACAGCAGGAGTGTCAGGGGGATCGAGACCTATTTCCTGGGGGTGGCCAAGTCGCGTGAAGCCAGTGAAACCGCCATGCTGGAGAACGCCATTTCCCAACAGGCCTTGTCCGACCTTGAAAAGATTCTGCTCGACCTCACCAGGACATCCAACCTGAAACAGTCCAGCGTTCTGGCTGAATCGATCCAGGAAAACCTTTTCGGGGGGCTCGCCGCAAAATACAGGGGCCTTCGAAATCTCGGGGTCAAACAGGCTTCCTTTTACGTCCTCATCGGCGCTCAGATGCCCGCGGTTCTGATTGAGACCTCTTTTATCAGCAACCCCACGGGGGAAAACCTGCTCGCCAGAGACGATTACCGGAACGTTCTGGCTCGGTCGATCCTCAAGGGTATCGAGGATTATGCCGATGCGCTCTCTTCGGTTCGCAGGAGAGGATCTTGAGCCTCCTCAGCAACGGACAACTTGAAAAAGCCGCCGGCACCGGGAACCCGGGCAAGGAACTAGGGCGCGTCTACCAAAACGCCTGGAACACCCTGAAAATGGAGCACGATTCCGGTGTCGACAGCCTGGAGATTATTACGCAGCTGACGCGTCTCATGGATGAGGTCATCGACTTCGCTTACGGGCACACCTTTCGAGAGCTCCAGAAAGAAGGGCTCAAGGAGGACAAGACCCTCGTCCTTCTTGCTCTGGGCAGCTACGGAAGGAAAGAACTCTCCCCGCACTCCGATGTCGATCTTCTGTTTCTCGTTCCGGAGAAGATTTCCGAATGGACGCGTGTCTTTACGGAAAAACTGCTTTATCTCCTTTGGGATACGGGCCTTGATGTGGGGTACAGCACCAGAACCGCCTATGACTGCTTCACTTTGTCCATGGAAAATTACGATGTCCTGACCTCCATCCTGGACGCCCGGTTCCTCCATGGGGACGCGGTGTTTTTCAGCGGTTTCCAGAGGGAATTCTCCAGAAAAGTGTTGGAAAAAGCGGGTGGAGAATTCGTCCGGGCCAAGCTCAGGATCATGGAGGAGCGGTTAGAAAAGCATGGGGGCACAGTGTATGTTCTTGAGCCCAACATCAAGGAAGGGATGGGAGGGCTGAGGGACATCCACACGGCGCTCTGGGTGGCTAAGGTTCTTTTCCGGACGGACAGTTTAGAGGAACTTTCCCTTTCTACCGATCTTGACATCCTCGATCCGGAGGATTACCAGTCCCTGAGCCAATCCCTGAACTTTCTCCTGAGAATTCGCTGCGATCTCCACTTTGCCTCCAGCACAGCTCGGGACCTGCTGACCATGGAGAGGCAGCCTGTGATCGCCGAGAGGTTTGGTGTTCGTGAAAAGGGTGATATCCCACGGGTCGAGATGTTCATGCAGGAATATTACCGGCACACGGGCCGGGTGCATCACATCACGATGGGGATTATCAGGAAATCCGTGGACAGGAAGAGGAGAACCCCCAGGATCCTTCTCCGGCTCAAGGAAAGGGATCTTGGGAACGGTTTCCTGGCCCGGGATGGGAATATTTACACCCGCGAGGACACCGCTGAATTTTTCCGGAAGGAGCCTGCAGGGTTAATGAAAGTTTTCCGGCAGTACCAGAAATCGAACCTGGAACTGTCCCCGGAGTTGACCCTTGGCATCAGGAGATCCCTTGGTCTCGTGGACGACAGGTACCGCGAGGATCCCGCACCGAGGAAGATTTTCTTCTCCATCCTCAACGATGACCGCCGGCTGTACGACACCCTCCTGCTCATGAACGAACTGACCTTTCTGGGAACTTATATCCCCGAATTCGCCACGATCCACTGCAAGATGCAGCACGATTATTACCACACCTACACGGTCGATGAGCACAGCATCAGGGCGATCAAGGAGATCGTGGACCTCCACGGCGCCCAGAATCATGTTTCTGGTCTGTACCAGAAGGTCCTCGAGGAGATGAAGGATGAACGGATCCTCCTGCTCACGACCCTGCTTCTCCACGATGTGGGGAAAGGGAAGGGCTCGAACCACTCCGAAACCGGAGCTGTGATGGCCATCAAGGTCGGGAAGAGGCTCGGGTTGCCCGACGAGCAGGTTGAAACCATGGAATTCCTGATCCGGAACCACCTGCTCCTTTCTCACGTTGCTCAGCGCAGGGACCTGCATGAGGAGGGAACCATCCTGGAGACCGCCCGCACCGTCGGGAATGTGGAGCGGTTGAAGCTTATTTACCTGATCACCATGGCAGACCTGAAAGCCGTCGGACCAGGGGTGTGGAACGAGTGGAAGGACAGTCTGATAACCGAACTCTTTCTAGAGACCCATCGTGTCCTTGAACAGGGCGAGGTCAGCCGGGAAGAGATGCTGGAGAAGATTTATTTTTCAAGGGCTTTTGTTGAGGAGCGTCTTGCTCCCGAACATGGCCTTTCCCCGGTTCGTGCCCAGCTCGATGCTCTTTCCGAAAGGGCCTACATGATTTACAGCCCTGGTGTCCTGACCCACCTCGTCGGGATGCATCTGAAGATGGGAGAAAACCCCATCGGCCTTTCCTGGCGGCAGGCGAGGAACGGGGGCTACACCAACCTGTTTGTGGTAACCCGGGACTTTCCGGGTCTTTTCTCCAGGATCGCCGGTGTTCTGGCGGCAAATAACATCAACATCCTTGGAGCCAGGATCCTGACCAGGACCGACGGAGTTGTTTTTGACGTCCTTCACGTAACTGACAGCGTGTTTCAGCCGGTTCACGACCGCGTCAAGTACCGGATCGTCAACCGGGAACTGGAAAAGGTCATCACCGGTGAAATGGATGTGGAGGATCTTTTCAAAAGCAGGAAACTTTCCCTGCCTCTGGCCAGAAGGGAAAAAAGACGCGCGAAAGCGCCCACCAGGGTGGAGATTGACACCGAGGCCTCCGCCGATCATACGGTCATCGATGTCTATACGGCGGACCGGATCGGGCTCCTTTACCGGATCACCTCGACCCTCGCCTCCATGGGTTTGTCCATTCAGACGGCCAAGGTGTCCACGAAAGTGGACCAGGCTGTGGATGTTTTTTACGTGAAGGATCTCAATGGGGATAAAGTGACCGAGCCTGAACTGCTGGAGAAGGTTCGGGAGAACCTGATCCGGATCCTTGGGGATTTTTCCGGCTAATCGTCTTCGACTGGGGCGACGTGGATTCGGTTACCGCCGGCCTCCTTCGCCAGGTAGAGTGCGTTGTCTGCCCCGACAATCAGGTCGTCGGTGGATCGGGGCCGCTCGCTGTCAAAAGACACCATGCCGACACTGGCTTGGATGGTGTGCACGATGCTGTTGGTGGTAATGGGGTTTCCCAGCCTTTCCAGGACCTGGTTGGCGACCTGGCGGCCGCCCTCCACGTCGGTCTGCGTCAGCAGCAGGACGAATTCATCTCCCCCGTATCGGGCCAGAAGGTCGGTTTCCCGCAGGCCCTGCTTGAGGCGTTCGGCAACCTCTTTAAGCACATAATCCCCGTGCCGGTGGCCGTGTGAATCGTTGACCTCCTTGAAGTTGTCCAGGTCCAGGAGAAGGAGGGTGAAGGGGGTTCGGTAACGTCGGCTCCTCCTGACCTCCTCCTCCAGTTTTTCGATGAAGAAACGGTAGTTGGGAATCCCGGTCAAACCGTCCGTGATGGCCATCTCCTCCAGCTGGCGGTTCTTGTCCTTCAGTTCCATGGAAAGGTTCTTGATTCGCAGCATGGCCTTGATTTTGGCAAGTAGGAGGGTGGTGTTGAACGGTTTGGTGATGTAGTCATCGGCCCCGGCGTCGATGCCCCTCATGATGTCATCGGGGTGATCCTTGACCGTTACCAGGAAGATCATGGTGTCGGAAAGCTCCGGATCGGCTTTGATCTTCTGGCAGACTTCCAATCCGTCCATACCGCCCCCGATGGGGGCCTGGGGGTCCGGAAGCATTACATCGAGCAGGACGAGGTCGAAAGGCCCGTCCCCATGGAGGACCTCCATGGCTTCCCTGCCGGTGTAAACAGGTTTGCCGTGGTAACCTTCCGACTCAACGATCTTCCGGAGGATCTCGTTGAGGCTCGGGTTGTCTTCAACAATGAGTATTCTGGGTTCCTGGTTCATGGGATCGTCCGGTTCAGGGCAGATGGTGGCGAAGTTTGCCGACGATCTCGTTGATTTTGAAAGGTTTGGTGATGTAGTCGACCGCACCCATCGACAGCCCTTTCTGGACGATCTCCACTTCATCCCGGGCGGAGATGAGTATAACGGGAATGTTTCTTGTTTCCTTGTTGTTCTTTAGGGCTTTAAGGAAATCCAGTCCGGTCAGCCTCGGCATCATGATGTCGGATATCACCATGTCCGGTTTGTGATCCTCCACGGAGAGGATACCCTCGAAACCGTCGGGGGCAGTGATCACGTCGAAACCGTTTTCGGTGAGACCGTTGCGCAGCAGGTTCAAAATGAACGCTTCATCGTCAACGATCAGGATTTTTCGTTTCGGCATTAATTCCGGGTACCCTTTCCCCGTCCCAAAGTTTCTGGTAATTTAAAAAATATGGCCCCGGAAAGCAAGGAAATTAAAGGAGATAGGGTTTCGGGAACCACCGGCGATCTTTTCCCCGAACATCCCTGCGAGCGCCCCCTGGCGGGTGATGGTCCGCTTGCCGACAGAATGAGACCCCTGGATCCCGAGGAGTTCGAAGGTCAGGAAGAGCTGATGGGACCGGACTCCGCCTTAAAGAGGATGATCGAGGAGGACCGGCTCTCCTCGGTGATATTCTGGGGTCCTCCCGGGAGCGGAAAAACGACGCTGGCGCGCATTATCGCGAACAGGACCGATTCCCTCTTCCTTTCCTACAGCGCCGTGACCTCCGGCCTTAAGGAAATGAGGGAGGTCATGAACACCGCCAGGGAAATGAGGCGGCGGTCCGGCCAGAAGACCATCCTCTTCATTGATGAAGTTCACCGGTTCAACAAGGCCCAGCAGGATGCCTTCCTTCCCTTTGTCGAGTCCGGAGATGTGATCCTCGTCGGAGCGACCACGGAAAACCCTTCCTTCGAGGTGAATTCCGCTCTCCTTTCGAGAAGCACGGTTTTCGTGTTTGAGCCCCTTTCGGGGGAGGAGATCGCACGGATCGTCCAACGGGCGATGGCAGGGGATTCGGAACTGTCCGGGATGGGTGTTGACCTTGGCGATGACGCCATCGGGCTCCTGATCTCCTCCTCCGACGGGGACGCCCGCAGAGCCCTCAACACACTGGAGATCGCCGCGCTTCTTGCCGAGCCGGGAGAAGGTGGGAGAAGGTCCATCGGAGTTCGGGAAATAGAGGGGGCTCTCCAGAGAAAAACACCCGCCTACGACCGGGACGGGGAGGAGCACTACAACATCATCAGTGCTCTTCACAAGAGCATCAGAGGTTCAGACCCTGACGCTTCCCTCTACTGGCTCGCGAGGATGATGGAAGGGGGGGAGGACCGGCGCTATATCCTAAGGCGTCTTGCCAGGGTGGCGGTGGAGGACGTGGGGTTGGCTGATCCGGGAGCGCTGCTCCAGTCATCGGCCGCCAGACAGGCGTTCGATTTTGTGGGGGAACCTGAGGGAGATCTTATCCTGGCTCAACTAACGGTTTACCTGGCTCTGGCGCCGAAGAGCAACTCCCTGTATACGGCCTATAAGAAGGTCCAGAGGGATGTTCGTGACAAGCCCCTGTACCAGGTTCCCCTCCATATCCGCAACGCACCGACCCGACTCATGAAGGATCTCGGTTACGGTGCCGGGTATGAATATTCCCACGACATGCCCGAAGGTGTGTCGGAGCACAGCTTCTTCCCGGAGGAGCTTGGGGAGCGGCGGTATTATTTCCCTTCGCCGCATGGAAAGGAAAAGGCGATCGGGGAACGGCTGAAAGAGCTGAGGGAAAAGATCCGGAGGCTCAGGGAAAAAAAGGTTTGAAAGTTTGAGAGTTTGAAAGTTTGAGAGTTTGAAAGTTTGAGAGTTTGAGAGTTGCGGAAAGAAGTCATCGCGAACCGTTTCCCAGGTGAAGCGATCTCAGCTGAAGTGACCGAAGGGAACAGAAACGGTTGAGAATTTACTTTTAAAGTTTGAGGTTTGAAGTTGCGGGTTTTACATCAGTGCACTAGTGCACCGGTGCACATGTGCACTTATCCAATTCTGGGATCCGAGATCTGGGATTTGAGGTTATGACCGACAACCGTAACCGAATAAAGATCCTCCCCGAACACCTCGTTGACGTTATTGCCGCCGGGGAGGTGGTGGAGCGTCCTGCTTCCGTGGTCAAGGAGCTGGTGGAGAATGCCCTGGACGCGGGGGCGGGGACCGTGCGCGTGAAGATTGCGGACGGGGGAAGGAGGATGATCCGGGTCCAGGACGATGGCACCGGGATGGACGAGGAGAACGCCCTGCTGGCTATCGAGCGTCATGCTACGAGCAAGATCTCCTCCCTTGATGACCTCGCGCACATCAGGACCATGGGGTTCCGGGGGGAGGCGCTTTCAAGTGTGGCCGCCGTTGGGAGGTTTACCCTGGACACCTGGGACGGCAAGGCCGCTTCCGGCACCCGGGTTGTTATGGACAACGGGAAACTCGTATCTGCCGAGCCTGTAGGCCGGGCCCCGGGGACGACCGTCACCCTGGAGGGTATCTTTCGGCGCCTTCCGGCGCGGAGGAAATTTCTCAGGTCGCGCGAGACGGAACAGGCCTGGTGCCTGGGAGCTGTGGAGGACGCTGCCCTTGCCAACCCTGGGGTCTCCTTCTCGGTGACCGGAGACGGTTTCGAGCTTCTCAACATGCCGCCGGCGTCATCGTTGAGGGAAAGGGTTATCTCCCTCTGGGGGGTTGAGACGGCCAGAGGGCTCAACGTCCTTTCCCACGAGAGGGAAGGGATCGTTCTTGACGGGCTTATCAGCTCCCCGGCAGAGACATACAGCCGACGTTCGAGACACCGCGTCATGGTCAACGGCCGTCCGGTGAGGGATCCTGCTCTGAACCGGTTCATATCCTCGGCCCTGTCCGGTTCGTGGCCCGCTGGACGGTTCCCCGCCCTGATCCTTTCCATCGTTGTCCCGGATGAGTTCGTGGACGTGAATGTCCACCCCGCCAAGAAGGAAGTGCGCTTCCGGCGAACGGAAGCCCTGGCCGAGGTTCTTCGCGAGGCCGTCCGTAAACTGGGGAGTGAGATAAAGACCCCGGGGATATACGACAGGCCTGGGTTGGTCACCCCTGGGACCGCGACTGCCGCGGGGGAGGTGAAGCTGCCCTTCGGGAACTCTGTCAGCGGTTTGGGAGTTGTCCCCCAGTCCCCATCCGGAGGAAGGGAAAGCGCCGCGCCCGGGAGGCAGGGTGGGGAGATCCTTGGCCAGGTACTGGGCACCTATATCCTCCTTTCCGATGAAAACGGACTCCACATGATCGACCAGCACGCCGCCCACGAAAGGATCGTTTTCAACCGGCTCCTCGCACGCAGGTCGGGGAGGGAAATTCCGGTTCAGCGTCTCGCGGTTCCCATGGTCCTCACCCTGAGCCCCTCGGAGGCATCCCGTCTCGCTGGCGCCACCCAGACCCTCAACTCCTTTGGTTTCGAGATCGGGCAGTTCGGGGTCGATTCGGTTCGAGTCACGGCTGTCCCCTCTGATCTCAAGGCGGAGCTTGTCGAGGATCTCCTCAGGGAACTGGCCTCGGATCCCGAACCCGGGGGAAAGACCCCGGAGGGGGTGGCTCTGGCCGTGAGCCGATGGGCCTGCCGCCAGAGCGTCATGGCCGGACGGAGGCTGTCGGAGGAAGAGATGGCCCACCTTGTGGCGGAACTGGAAAAAACCGAGTCCGGTTTTGCATGTCCCCACGGACGCCCTACCCGGGTTTCCCTCGACCGGGCTTCCCTGGAAAAGCTTTTCGGCCGGCGATGACTCCTGAAAAGCCTTTCATCCTTGCCATCGGCGGTCCCACCGCTTCCGGGAAATCCGCCCTCGCCATGTCCCTTGCTGCCCGGTTTCCGGTTCAGATCGTCAATTTCGATTCCATGCAGATCTACCGGGGGATGGATATCGGTACTGCCAAGGCGGGCAGGGCGGAACGGGAAAAGGTCCCCCACCACCTCCTTGACCTGTGTGATCCCGACCAGCCATTTTCCGTCGGTAAGTACATTCCCCTGTTCAGGAAAGCGGTAAACGGGATCCACCCATCGGGGGATCTTCCCGTGGCCGTCGGTGGAACCGGCCTTTACCTGAGGGGCGGACTCGGGGGGCTGTTTGACGGACCGGAAAGGGACGAGAAACTCCGTGATGGGATGAGGGATCGCGAAGCGGCCGAACCGGGGGTTCTTTACCGTCTTCTGGTGGAAAAAGACCCTGTTACGGCCCAAAAGACGATGCCGGGCGACATCGTGAGGATTATCCGTGCCCTGGAAGTGGGGGAACTCACCGGCACACCCATCAGCGAACTGCAAAAGGAACACTCTTTCGGGGACCGCCCCTATAAAACGGCCGTCTTCTGCCTTAAGCCGGATCGGGAAAACCTCTATGGATGGATCGATGAGAGGGTGGACCGAATGATGGAAAAAGGGCTCCTGGGGGAAGTGAAAAGGTTAAAGGAGAAAGGGTACACCCGTGATCTCACCTCGATGAAAGCATTAGGGTACCGGGAGATCATGGCCCACCTGGACGGGGAAACCACCTTGGAAGAAGCGGTGGGGCTGATCAAACGGAATACCCGCCGCTACGCCAAGCGCCAGATCACCTGGTTCCGGGGGGAAAAGGGTGTGACCTGGCTGGAGTACCGGGAGAGGGAGGAAATACAAGCCCTGGCGGATCGAATCGCAAAAGAACTGGGGGAGAAAGTCGCACGACACGGAGACACGGAGACGCGGGGACAACAGCCCAAAGCCCAAGGCCCAAAGGCCAAAGAAAACTGCGGTGATCAGTGATCAGTAATTTCAGGAACAGCCCTGGACCATAATATCATTCACGTTAAACGATAAACGTTAAACGTAAAGGGCAACTTCAAAGTCAGCTCACCTGTTCTCTTTCCAGCCATCTTGGTCTAAAATACCAAGCTCATTAATTAAAAGCCACACAGGGAGACGACCTTGAGGAACATTGGAACAGCGGCCGCGTTCGTGATTTGTGTCATGGTTTTGGGTGCTCTGACACCCTGTCCGGTGAAGGCCGAAACGGCCAAAGTGCTGGTTTCCGCCTTTGCGCCGATAACCCAGGGGGACGTGGCGGGGGCCCAGAGCAAGGCGTTAAAAACCGCCCTTGCCAACGGCATTGAAAAGGTCCTGGCTCAGATCGTGCCGGAAAGGACTTATGAGGCCCTTGAACCACTGCTCAAAGAGAAGGTCCTTCCGAGGGCGGAGCAGTTCATCACCCACTACCAGATCGCGAGCCAGGATGTCAGCGACCTCGCTTACACGGTCAAGGTCTCCGTGACCGTTGATGCTGATCTGCTCAGGAAAAACCTCGTTCGTTTAGGGGTGATCAAAGAGCCGGGAAGCCCGCCTCTGACGGCCATCTTCGTTACCGTTGAGGCTCCCGTTGGTCTTGAGCACGTCCGATCGCTGGGGTCCCGGGCCCAGGAATCCATCGCATCCGAACTGGAGCGTTCAAACCTCACGGTTATTCCGGTTTCGGAGAACCAGGACCTCGGGTTCCGCGTTCTGAGGCCTCCCCAGGCCCCGGAGGCCCTGGTTTCGGAGGGGATCGCGGCGCTGGCCGACCTTTCCGTGGGGATCGTGTTCCGAAAGAACGGCGAAGCCGTCGTGACCGGGAGCACGATGACGATACCCATGTCGGTGCACCTGCAGGCCGTGGATGTCCAGACTGGCGTCCTTGTTGACGCCGGCGCGCAGGAAACGTCCGTCAAACTGGGAACAAAGGACGGTGCCCTCCTCTCGAAGGATCTTGGGAAGCTTCTGAGTGAGATGGCGGTGGGGCTCTCTGCCAACCTTCGGGACCGTTACCTTGTGGGGGAGCAGAAAAGGGGGTCCGTTGACCTTGTATTCGAGGGTCTCCACGAAGCCAGAAGTGTCAGGATCGCCCTGGGAGAACTGCTCTTCCGGCTTGGTGAGAGTGCCACCGTCGTTCCCGTGAGGTTCTCCAGAGAGCGCTCCATCTACACGGTCTGGTCCGATAAAGGGGAAAGGGAGGTTTACAAGGCCCTGTCCTCCGCAGGGATTGTTTCCGGTTTTTTCACCATTACCGAGGAGGAAGGCGACGTGGTACTCCGTGAAAAGGGCGAACGGGCTGCCGCGGGGGTCCACGAGTTCGGGGAGGAAGTAACGTTTTACAGGCGTCTTCCGGTTCCCGGCGTTGAGAACCCGGATGATATCAGGAAAGTTGAATATGTCGGGTGGCAGGAGAGGGAGGACAACTCCGGCCCGAGGAGCGCCAACGCGGCTCCCGTCGGCATGGGCATTCTCGGCAGGATAGACCCGCCCAGGGACCAGGATTTTTTCTTCTTCCGGTTTCCCGAGGGTACCGATCAGATCTCGATCCATATTGAGCAGGTGGGGCCCGGCGAGGTGAGGCCCCGGGCGCGGGTTTTCAGGGATGACGGCCGCCTTATCGATGATCAGAAGGCGAAATCCAGGGGAAAGAGCCTGTTTTTCACCCTGCATCTGCAGGCCGGCATCACCGAGGTTCTGTTATCGGTCGAGGATTACCTTGGCAGGCACTCTTCCATGTTCCCTTACGTTCTGAGGCTGGGGGTCGAGGGGAAGGGGCAGGCTGATGAACCTTCCTAACGCTCTCACGGTCATCCGGATCCTCCTTATCCCCCTTTTCCTTTATAAGGCGCTAACGGGTGACATTGGGTTCGCTGCGGTGGTTTATATTGCGGCTGCGGCCACGGATGGTCTGGACGGTTTTATCGCCCGGTTCTGGAATCTGCAGACGCGTCTCGGAACCTTCCTGGACCCGCTGGCGGACAAGCTTCTCATCGCCACATCGTACGTGACTCTGGCCATCCTGGGGATCGCCCCCCTCTGGCTCACCCTCGCAGTTCTGAGCAGGGACATCATCATCGCCCTGGGGAGCCTTGTGAAATACCTCATTGAGGGGGACCTGACTGTCCGTCCCCGGCCCATTGGGAAGGTCACGACCTTTTTTCAGTTCCTGTACGTACTCCTTGCACTGCTCACAACGGGAATATGGGGTCACGGGCACGAAACGGTCTGGGTTGCCACGCTGGCGGGTCCTCTGGCCTACTGGACCGGAGGGTTGACCGTGGTATCGGGGGCGGTCTACATCCTGGACGGATTTCGGAGCATGGAAGATTGATCCTCTTGCGTCGGATCTTCCTCCTGGCTGTTTTTCTTGCGGGGACGGTTTTCCCAGCGCAGGCTCATGCCGGGATCTGGACCCTGAATTCGGGGCTGGCGTCCCAACGGCAGGCGGACAGGGACAGCGATGACAAGACCAATTCCCTCAACCTGCTGACCACAGTTTCCTACCTGTCGCCGGAGTGGGAGTTCGCCCTGGATCTCGGACTGCGATGGGATACCGATGGGAAGGAGTTCGACAAGACTGTCTGGGAAAGGCGGGGGGATTTCCTTCGCCCGCTCAAGACCCTTGTTTATTCCCACCCGGAGGGGGTTTTCTCCGCCGGCATCGAAGAGATGAGCAACTGGACCCCCGGGGGAGGCTACCTGATCCGCGAACTGAGCGGCCTTGGAGAGATCGACTATATCCTGCCCGGCTTCCGGCTCAAGTGGGGGACAAGGGACCTGAGGATCGACGTGGGGACGGATCGCCTGATTGATCCCACCGTTCAGGCGGCATCCCTGACCTGGAAGCCCTTCGGGAATATCCGGATCCTTCTGGAAGGAGCTTTGGACCCGGAAGCGCCCGAGAGTTTCACCGGGGAGTTCAGTTCAGGACGGCCGGTAGCTGCTTCCACCCGCCGTCTCACCGGTTCGGCAGCCGGGATCCTGTTTCCGCTCAGGGACGGCCGCTTACTGGACCTCGAAGCGGGCGGACATGCCGCCAGGCTGGGGGATGATGCCTCCGGCCTCGGCTGGGAACTCCGGGTTTCCCTGGATTGGTCGCCATATTACCGGAACAGGCTCTCCTTCACCGCCGGATCGGTCCAGTGCTCCGGGGGTTACGTTCCTGCGTGGTTTGAGGCCGTATACCCTGTCACGAGATGGGGGCTTTCCGGGCAGCCCCTCCTCGAGATTAACCCCCTTGACGGGACCCGAGAAGAACGGCGCCTGGAGATGCTGGAAGCGGGGTATGAGCTGGGGAACTCTTTTCGGATCAGGGGAGGGATCGACCGGTTTACCGATAACTCCATGAAAAGGGCGCGGTTTCTCCTGGAGCTCAGGGAGTCGGGAGGCCGGGGGCTTGAGGCTGCTTTGTGGTCCCAGTCCAACGGTCCCGATGAGGATCTGTTTACGGAGGATGGTAATCTCTTTTCGAGGGTCAGCGCCCTGTACGCTTTTGTGCCTCACCTGCTGCTGAGGATTTCCTATGACCATTCCTGGGCTTTCCAGGAGGAAAAGGGGGGCCTGGTTCCTCTGACCTCGGTTCTGCTGGGCGTGATGTATAACATCTCGTTGTGATCGGGAGGATCACAACGAGATCGGCCAACGTCCAATGTCCAACGTTCAACGTGAAAAGCAATTTCAAATTTCCAAAACCTCCGTGATTGGCGACTTGTAAACGGTTTTTCCAGTCACCAGTTACCAATCACGAATCACTGATTATCCACTTTGGACGTTGGACGTTGGACGTTGGACCAGAAAGGGCCTGGAATGGGAAGGCCCTCATTAGATATTGACAAAGGCGGGTCTTGTTGTTAGTTAATTCTCCGTTCTGTAGGCACGTAG
>CBFDCL010000018.1:0-29861 GCA_965603295.1 uncultured bacterium
GGACGTCACGACCCTTTCCACCACCCATCTGGCCATGGAAACGGAAGGAATGGCCACCGCGAGAATCACCAGAAGGCTCAAGAAGGAACCGGTGCCTTTTCCCGTTCCCCCATCCCCCGTTTTGCCCCATTTTTCCCCCTGACCCTGCCCTTTTATCCCCATCCGGGAGAAGATCAAAGGCTGCGCCACCAACCCGATCAGGAGGCACAGGGGGAAGGTCCAGTGTCCGCCTATCGCCCAGGAACACAGAACCCCCCCAACGGAGGAGGTCAGCAGGACCGCGAAGAACCGTTCAAAGAGAAGGAACAGCGTCCCCGCCACAAGCCCGGAAAGCAGATCCATAGGCGCCGGCTGAGAAAAAAAAGACTCCGTCCCAGGGGGTGACCCCCCGCTGAAAAAGGAAGTGACCATCCCGGAAAGGATGATCCCCGTTCCGACCCCACCCAGGAAAGCGAGCAGCCTCCGGAACTTGGCCACCAGGAGGATCCCGCCGGTACAGAGCAGGATAAGGATCAGCAGGGAAGCCGTCCCAGGATGCTCCCTGAGTCCGGGAAGTCCGATCAGAGGCTCCCGAAGGACCACCCACAAGGCTACGCCAGCCGTTGCACCGAGGACCTTAAAAAACTGGCGGTACGCAGCGAGACCGAACGCCAGGAAGAAAACTCCGGAAAGGAGTGCAACGAGTCTGACGGGGTCCAATCAAACCTCCGGATCAACAACAAAGAGGAAACCCAGGGCCAGATGTCTGACATCCGGCTTTCTCCTGTCGGTGCTCAGAAATTCGTCTAACCTCATGGGGGGAAAGATCCCATCGATGGATCGGATCGTCATTCGCGAATGGACCAGATACCGGCGGCCATCCACCGGATCCGTAAAAACCTCCGGCCTGGAAAACGTTCTCATGGAGGTAATCTTCAGGGCATAACGGACATCGTGATTATTTTCCGGGAAGCAGAGGTAAATCCTGAAGAACCCTTTTTTCTTCAGCTGTCGCCGGAGAACCGGCGCCACATCCTGGATATTGGCGAAATTCCACCCCATCTCGTGCGGACCGTGCTCTTTCAGGTATTGGGTGCGGGACTCGACCCCTTGGGCGGATGCCGTCTCGATGAGGGCCAAAAAAGCGGCCGTCTCAGACATTTGTGACCTTCGATGCGGACCACAGGTCCATCTGTGAGTCGTCCTTTTTCGGAAAATCTACCGGATAATCCCCGGAGAAA
The DNA here is from genome assembly GCA_965603295.1 of uncultured bacterium. GTDB lineage: Bacteria > BMS3Abin14 > BMS3Abin14 > BMS3Abin14 > BMS3Abin14 > JAFGWO01. The sequence continues at coordinate 1,221 of CBFDCL010000018.1, forward strand.
CACGCCTCACAGAACCCGGCTGTGTCCACTGGCAGGTCGCGCTGAAGGGCCCACCTGAGTCCCTCCAGGCTCAGGTAGCCCAGAGAATCAGCCGTTACGTAATTTCTGATCTCATCCACGGCGTGGCTCGATGCGATAAGCTCCTGGTTGGTCGGCGTATCAATCCCGTAAAAACAGGGTCTTTTCGTCGGGGGGGAGCTGATCCTGAGATGCACCTCTCGTGCACCGGCATCCCTGATCATCTTGACGATCTTCCGGCTGGTCGTCCCCCTGACGATAGAATCATCAATAAGAACGACCTTTTTCCCTTCGATGACCGCCTTGGACGGATTGAGCTTCAGCTTGACGCCGAAATGCCGGATGGACTGGGTAGGTTCGATAAACGTCCTTCCCACATAGTGGTTCCGGATAAGTCCCCACTCGAGAGGAAGATTTAGTCCCTGGGCGTATCCAATGGCGGCCGGCACACCCGAGTCTGGAACCGGGACCACGATATCCGCATCGGCCGGGGCCTCTTCGGCCAGCCTGATGCCAAGCCGCTTGCGCGCCTCGTAGACACTGGTTCCATCAATCCTGCTGTCGGGTCTGGCAAAATAGATAAATTCGAAGATACAGGGTGAAGCTTTCATTTTCGGAAACGGGAAGAAGGAGTTGACACCATCCCTGTCCACCATGACCACTTCCCCAGGGCTGATATCCCGGATATATTCGGCCTCGATAAGATCCAGGCTGCACGTTTCAGAGGTAAAAACCAAGGCATCCCCGACCCGCCCCATGCTTAAAGGCCGAAACCCCCTCGGATCCCGGACGGCAATCAGCTTTTTTTCCGTCAGGATAAGGAGAGAATAGGCACCACGCACCTGATGGAGCGCCTCCACCAGCCGGTCGAGTACATGAATTCCTCTGGATTTTGCCATCAGGTGAACGATGACCTCCGTATCGGAGGTGGATTGAAAAATCGCCCCCGCCTCTTCCAGTTCCTCCCGGACATTCTGGGCATTGACGAGATTCCCGTTGTGAGCCAGGGCAATCCCTCCGCGGGAATAGGTCACCGTGAGGGGCTGAATGTTCTCGGGGAGGCTCCGTCCAGTGGTGGAGTACCGGTTATGACCGATGGCGGCCCTTCCGGGAAGACGGTCCAGGACCGGGGGGGAAAAGATATCGTTGACCAAACCCATCTCCCCGTAGCGGTAGATCCGGGTACCATCCGAGGTCGCAATCCCGGCGCTCTCCTGCCCGCGATGCTGGAGGGCATGGAGTCCAAGATAGGTCAGGTTGGCAGCTTCCGCGTGTCCGAAAATACCGAAAACGCCGCATTCTTCCTTGAATTTGTCACCGATGTTCATCGTCTCCTCGTCTTATCAGCCGTTGCGAAATCCCCACCGAACCCTAGAGCGCTTCCCTGAGATATTCGCACGCATTCCTAAAGAAGGTAATCCCGGCCCCCTCCTCGGGAAGTTTTTCACGGGTCCACCTCGGATGGTTGACCCGATGGAGAAAACCCTCCGGATGGGGCATCAGGCCGAACAGGAGCCCCGATGGGGAGCAGATCCCCGCGATGGAGCCCATCGATCCGTTGGGGTTCAGGGGATATTCCATGGTCGGCCTTCCTGAGGACGGATCCATGTAACGCACCGTCAGGAGGTTTTTTAAGCGCAGTTCCTCCAGGACGTCCTGGTTTCCGACGACGAACTTACCCTCCCCATGTCTAACCGGAAGGTCAACATAATTTAGGCCACGGGTAAAAATGCAGGGCGAAGAAAGATCCACCCCAAGGGTGACCCAGCGGTCTTCGAAACGCCCTGAATCGTTGAAAGTCAGCGTCGCAACTCTCTGGCGGGAACCGTCCATCCCCGGCAGAAGACCCATTTTGACCATCAGCTGGAACCCGTTGCACACTCCGAGGATCGGTTTTCCCCTTTCGACAAAACGGTCCAGCTGTTCCGAAACCCTGCTTCCTCCGTCCTTGACAACAGCGTATTTCAACCTGTTGGCCTGGACCATGGCCGACCCCAGATCGTCCCCGTCGAGGAATCCGCCCGTCAGATTCAGGAAATGGAAATCATCGAGCTTTACCTCTCCTGAAAGGATCTGTGAGATATGGACGATGAGGGCATCGAACCCACCGAGCCGACAGGCTTCGGCAGCCTCCCTCTCGCAATTGGTCCCGTTACCGGTAATGACGATCGCTCTCGGTCTTGCAGGCATAATCGTTCCTCAAGAGGCCAGGATCCGGAAGTCAGAATCCCGAAGGTAAATCAGGACACCGGATCCGATATCTTTCAATCCTCAACCTTCAACTCTCAACCCTCAACTCTCAACCGGCATTTTAAGCACCTGATCTCATTGTTGACTTCTGAATTCTGGAATCTTTTTTTCACAGTTCCCTCAAGGTCCTCTGCCATACCTCCTTCATCCGATCCAGTGGCAGGGACAGGATCTCTTCTCCCTCCCTTATGATGACGAGCCGTTTATCTTCGGTGCAGCGGCCGATCCTGGCCCACGTGTCATCACCCATGAGATCTTCAAACGCCGAGGTTTTCCCCGGCTCCACCTCCACCAGGATCCGACTCGCCGACTCGGAGAAGAGGACGGCTTCATCATTGAGCCCCACGCTGACCGGCACACTGGCAAGATCCATCTCGGCCCCGATCCCCCCGGAGAAAGCCATTTCCGCAAGGGCCACACCGAGCCCCCCGTCGGAGCAGTCGTGACAGGATCGGACAAGCCCCAGGAGCACAGCACGATGGTAATTCCGATATCGGCTGAGGGCCTCCGAAAAGAATACCTGTGGGATGTTCCTCCCGACATGGCCAAGGTGAGCGTAATATTCGGACCCGCCAAGTTCATCCCGGGTTTCCCCCAGAAGATACAGGAAGTTTCCCTCACCTTTGAGATCCATGGTCACGGAGGATCTCACGTCCTCCATGCGGCCGATGACGGACACGAGGAGAGTCGGGGGGATGGAGATCTTGATCTCTCCCATGAGATAATCGTTTTTCATGCTGTCTTTCCCTGAAACCAGGGGAATCTCATAGGCTGTGACCGCATCGTACAGGCCCCGGTTGGCCCTGACGAGCTGAGCCAGTTTAAACTTCCCGTCAGGCGTCTTTTCAGATTGAACGGGATCGCACCAGCAGAAGTTGTCAAGCGCGGCGGCGAAAGAGGGGTCCCCCCCCACGGCGACATAATTGCGAAGAGCCTCGTCCACCGCGTTCGTCGCCATGGCGTAAGTGTCGATATCGCTGTACCTGGGGATGATCCCGTTGGAAACCACAACGCCCTCGAAGGAATCCAGAATGGGCCTGATCACAGCCGCGTCGGAAGGTCCGTCATCCTGGGCCCCGGTAAACGGTTTGACGACGCTGCCTCCTTGCACCTCATGATCATATCTTCTGACAATAGTCTCCTTGGAACAAATATTCAGGCGCCCCAGAAGGGTCAGGAGGGTCTCACCCGGATCCGGTGAGAGGGCCTTGGGCGGCTCTGGCAGCGGGATCGGCTCCCATTCTGCTTCGAGGATCATCTGTGGAACTCCATCGTGGAGAAACTCCATCTCGAGATAACCTACCGTCCGACCGGCCGCTAGAAGGTGGAAATATCCCGAATCGGTGAACTCCCCAAGATCGGTTGATTCCACATCCATCCTTTTGGAAAGATCCATGAAACGTTCCAGGTTCCCCGGCGGGACGGCCACCGTCATGCGTTCCTGGGCCTCCGAGATGAGGATCTCCCATGGATCCAACCCGGGGTATTTCAGGGGGGCTTGATCCAGATCCAGAACAGCTCCCCCAGTGTCCCTGGCCATCTCCCCAACGGAGGATGAAAGACCGCCGGCGCCGTTGTCCGTAATACTGCTGTAAAGCCCCTCGTCCCTTGCCTTGAGGAGGAAGTCGGTCATGCGCTTCTGGGTAATGGGATCTCCGATCTGAACCGCGGTTACAGGAGATCCCTCGTGCAGCTCTTCCGAGGAGAAAGTGGCACCATGGATCCCATCCTTCCCGATACGCCCCCCCACCATAACAACCCTGTCACCCACACAGGCCCTCTTGAAATGGGAGGGTCGGTCCGCCACCACCGCAGGCATGATGCCACAAGTACCGCAGTAAACAAGAGGTTTACCGAGATATCTTTCATCAAACACAACCGCCCCGTTCACCGTTGGGATACCGCTTTTGTTGCCCCCATGCTCGACCCCTTCGACAACACCACCGAAGATCCTTCTCGGGTGGAGGATCCTGGGTGGAAGCGGTTTGTCGTGAAAAGGGGAAGCAAAGCAGAACACGTCGACGTTAAAAAGCAGGTTGGACCCGATCCCGGTCCCGAAAGGGTCGCGGTTCACACCTACGATGCCGGTCAGCGCCCCGCCGTAAGGATCCAGTGCCGACGGGGAATTGTGGGTTTCAACTTTAAAAACCAGGCTGTGATCATCGTTGAAACGGATCACCCCGGCGTTGTCCTTGAAAACCGAAAGGCAGATATCCCTTTCGCCCTGTTTTTCCCGGATAACACGGGTTGCGCCGACGATGTAGGTGTCGAACAGGGAATCGATCTCCCGGGTCTGCCCGTTCTCATCCCGGTACCTGATGAGAGCGTTGAAGATCTTGTGCTTGCAGTGTTCGGACCACGTCTGTGCCAGGGCTTCGATCTCCACATCCGTTGGTCCCGGACCGATTCCGATCCTTTCACGCCGGCTTCTTGCGTCCGGACTCCCGAAATAGGCCTGGATCGCCTTCATCTCTTCGAGGGAGAGCGCCAGCAGCCTCTCTCTGCTGATCCCCAGAAGGTGATCGTCACTCCCTGCGAGATCCACTTCCGATACCCGGCCGCCGCCGGAGATGGTAACCCTTGGCACGGCTGGTTCAAGGCCAAGAGTTCGGTCGAAACGCTCCGACCCAACCACTTCCCACCTGTGAATGAGTTCGTTGGCAAGGACCTGGGAAGCCAGCCGGTGGGCATCAGTTTCATCCAGGTTCCCGGTCACCTGGTACTGGATGGAAGAATAGATCCCCTCCCCTTCCCTAAGGAGCCGGCCCATCAGCTGTGATACGGCTTCCCCGGCGCTCCTGCCCACGTTATCCGTTACGCCGGGTTTAAAACCCACTTCGATAAGGATGTCGAAATGGCGCGGGAGAGGGCTTCCAATGGAATATTCCTGGATAACGGGGTCCGTAAACGGCCCGGAAGCGATCCGGGTCAGCTGATCGCCATTCAGATCCACATCCACGGTGTAAACAGAAACGGTCCGCACCGTTTCAAGGTGGATACCCGTCAGCTCCAGCGCATCCCGGACAACCCGTTCCCCCCGGGGATCGCGAACACCGTCCCTGTATCCCACCTCTACCCGGATCGCCATGCCTCATTTCTCCCCGCCGAAAACACGCTGAAAAATCATCCCGGTGTTCGCAAGGAGGGCGGATGAATCGAATACGGCGTCGAGCTGATCGGGACCAAGCTTCCGGGTCACTTCCCCGTCCTCCCGGATGAGATCGGAAAACGGCCGGCCCGCGTCCAGGGCACGATGAGCGTTCCTCTGGACAACGCGATACGCCTCCTCGCGGGCCATCCCGGCTGCGACCAGGGCAAGGAGCAGGGATTGGGAAAAGGTGGTCCCTCCGGACAGATCCATATTGGCCTTCATCCTCTCCCGGTCCACTTCAAGACCTGCCATCATCCCCGTGAACCGGTAGAACATAAAGTCCAGGACAATGGTGGCATCGGGAAAAATAACGCGCTCGGCGGAGGAGTGGCTGATATCCCTTTCGTGCCAGAGTGGGACGTTTTCCAAAGCGGTAAGGCAATATCCCCTTATGAGCCGGGAAAGGCCTGTCAAATTCTCGGACAGGATCGGGTTTCTCTTGTGGGGCATCGCGGAGGACCCTTTCTGTCCACTGGTGAAAGGTTCCCTCACTTCGGATACTTCAGTCCTCTGGAGGTGGCGGATCTCCACGGCAAACTTCTCGATGGAAGAAGCGGCCAGTGCCAGCGCCGTCATGTACTCGGCATGGCGGTCCCTTTGGACCACCTGGGTGGCCACCTTTTCCGGTGTCAGACCCATCTGTCCGCATACATAGTCTTCCAGTTCCGGCGGGATGTTGGAATAGGTCCCCACGGCGCCCGACAGCTTGCCCACGGAAATCTGCTCTCGTCCGCGCCTGATCCGGTCGGCAGCCCGGCCCAGTTCCTCGTACCAGAGGGCCATCTTCATTCCGAAGGTGGTAGGCTCTGCATGAATGCCGTGGGAACGCCCCATCATCACCGTATCCCTGTGCTCGAACGCCTTTTCCCGGACGGCAGCCCGGGCTTTTTCCACACCCTTGAGTATGAGGTCCGCAGCCTGAACCAGCTGAACAGCAAAGGCCGTATCGAGGACATCGGAGCTCGTCATTCCCATGTGGATGAAACGGGATTCAGGGCCCACTCCCTCGGCCACGCAGGTCAGGAAAGCGATGACATCGTGCCGGACTTCCCCCTCAATCTCGTCGATCCTGTCGACATCGAACCCAGCTCTCTCACGGATGACAGCCAGGGCATCGTCCGGGATCCTTCCCAACCGGTTCCACGCCTCACAGGCGGCCAGTTCCACTTCCAGCCATATCCGGAACCTGTTTTCCGGCTCCCAGATCGCTGCCATCTCGGGACGGGTATAACGCGGGATCACGGTCTCCCCTCCTTATCGAAGTTGTCGGGGCTATGAGTTTGAAGTTTGAAGTTTGAGGTTTGAAGAATTGAACTCACGTATTACTGCCACATCTTTCCGCAATTTATCTGATAGTACCAGATAAGCGAACACAACCCCAAATCAGGATTAATTCTGAATATACTTTGTGTCGTTGCGGTTGTGAACTTCAAACATCAAACTCTCAAACTCTCAAACTATTATTTCAACTCCATTCTGAACACCGCCGTCGGTTCGGCCATGCCGGCAACATGGACTGAGGCCCCGGTCCTGCCCTTCTCCACGGCATCCCCCGCGGCACCTAGAGCCAACTCGGGCCTGTTGTTCATCTCACTCAGGTGTCCAAGGATAACCCCCTGTAGACCCTCATGAAGGAGTTCGTTCAGGAGCCTGGAGGAAGCGCTGTTGGAAAGGTGCCCCATGCGGCCCCGGATGCGTTGTTTCAGGAACCACGGGTAGGGACCTTCCATCAGAAGCTTTTCATCATGATTGGATTCGAGAAGGAGAAAGGAGCATCCCTTAAGCCTTTCCCTCACCAGAGCCGTGGCGCATCCAAGATCCGTTGCAACGCCAATCCGTAGCCCCTCAACGGATACAATGAACCCAACGGGATCTACCGCGTCGTGAGGGAGGGTAAAGGGCTGGACGGTGAAACCGGCGGCAGTGAACGCATCTCCCGGTATGATGGCTGCTCCGGTGTTGCCGGCCGGGAGCCCGATCGCCTGGAGTGTGCCGCGGGTACCGTAGACCGGAAGGGAAAGCCGGCGGGCAAGGACCTTCACACCCCGAATGTGATCGGAATGGTCATGGGTCGCGAGGATTCCCCTGATCCTCCCCGGGTCCGCCCCGGCGACAGCCACTCTCCTGAGGATCTCCCTGGCGCTCAGGCCGGCATCAACAAGCAAAGAACCATCCGGGCCTTCGATGAGCAGGGAGTTTCCTTTGCTGCCGCTCGCCAGAGCGCAAACGTTTACCGTGTTTCGAGAAGTCATTGAATCAAGACCTAGTCCTTGACTTAGTCCTAGAAAGAGTAATCATTCGAAGATAAGTTCCCGTCACTGGATCAGGGATGGATCCAGTAAAAAAAATTGAAACAGTTTTTGCCAGGTACCAGGTCCAGTTCTAGGTCCAGGTCCAGATCTTAAACGCCGCTATGGCCGAACCCGCCTTCACCCCTTTCGGAAGGAGGAAGATCCTCCACAATCCGGATCCCAACACGCACAGCCGGAGCGATGACCATCTGAGCTATCCTCATCCCGCGGGCGACGGTAAAAGAACGCTTCCCCATGTTGAGAAGGATTACCTTGACCTCTCCACGGTAATCGGGATCCACTGTTCCTGGGGAGTTGGGTATCAGAAGGGTGCTGTGGGCGGCAAGGCCGCTCCGAGGCCTGATCTGGGCCTCGTAACCGGGAGGGACTGCAATCTGGATCCCGGTGGGGATAAGACACGTACATCCAGGCTCGATGGTCACATCCCCCCCAACCGCCGCCGAGAGATCCATCCCCACGGACTGGGCAGTGGCATACGCAGGTTTCGCGATCCCCCGGCCATGTGGGAGGACCTTCAACAGGACTTCAGGGGAAACCGGATCACCCCCGGACCTCACGGACCTCCTCCTCGCTGATAGGACCGATGACCGTAAGAGCCATGCGGTCATCCCGGAACAGGTCCGAAGAAAGATCCCGGATCTCCTGAGCTGTCACCGCATTGATCCCCTCTTCGATCTCCTCCGAGGAGATCTGACGTCCGAAATAGATTTCGTTTCGGGCCAATTGGTTCATGCGGTTTCCGGTACTCTCCAGCCCCAATAGCAGGTTCCCTTTAAGTTGGAGCTTTGCCGTTGCCAGTTCACTCTCGGGAACGGGCTGGGCGATGAAGTCCCGCGTCTCTTCCCTGACGATCTGAAGAGCTTTGGGAAAACCGTCCCTTGAAGTCCCACAGTAGATGGTCTGCATACCCGTATCCTGGTATGCCGAATGGTAACTGTACACCGAATAAGCAAGACCATACTCTTCCCGGATCTTCTGAAACAACCGGGAGCTCATCCCACCGCCCAGGACCGTGTTCAAAAGGGACATTGCGTATCTCCGCTCGTCCCCGACCTTCAACCCCGGATACCCGACACAGAAATGAACCTGTTCCACCGGCCGTTCCTGGACACACAGGCCTGGTGTCTCATCAGGAAGGAACCGGGTATAGGAAATCGGGCATGGGTCCAGGTGGGAAAAAATACCCGAGACATCCCTGAGAAACCCTTCCGGGTCCAGGGCTCCCGCAGCGGTGATGATCATCCGGTCGGCCAGAAAATAAGTGTTGTGGAAGGAAACGATATCGTCCCTCGCTATAACCTCGAGGGATCCCTGGGTTCCCAGGATGGGACGGCCGAGACTGTGATCGGACCAGAACTCCCTGCAGTGAAGGTCATGGATAAAGTCGTCGGGGGTATCATCCACCATGGAGATCTCCTGGAGGATCACATCCCGTTCCCGGTTGATATCGTCCTGGTCAAAAATGGAGTTCAGGGTGATGTCGGAAAGAACGCTCAACGCCTGCGGAAGACCTTCACCGAGAACCCGGGCGTAAAAGGATGTGAACTCTTTCCCGGTAAAGGCGTTGAGGGACCCTCCGAGGGAATCGATTTCGAGGGCGATCTGCCTGGCATCCCTCCCCGGGGTGCCCTTGAAAGCCAGGTGCTCGATGAAGTGGGTTATTCCGGATTGCGCCTCGACTTCGTCCCGTGAACCAGTCAGGACCCAGACCCCAATGCTGACGGACGAAAACTCCTTTAACGGCTCAACAATGACCCTTAACCCGTTCGGGAGCGTTTCGTGAAGAACGCCTGCGCATTTCCTTGGCTTCATCAAAGTGGTCCCTGGTGGGGCCGATCAGGAATCACCCTTGCCCCGGAGGTCCTTTTCCGCTTCTTTCATACTCAGGCGAATCTTGCCGTCCCGGTCGATGTCGAGGACCTTCACGTTGACGACATCCCCCTCCTTGACGACATCCTCGACCTTGGCCACCCTCTGGTCGGCAAGCTGGGATATGTGGACAAGACCGTCGGTGCCTGAAACCACCTCGACAAAAGCTCCAAAATCGAGCACTTTCTTGACAGTTCCACGGTAGATCTTCCCGATCTCCGGTTCTTCCACGATAGCGTTGATCATATCGAGGGCGCGCTGGGATGCCGACTCGTCCACGGAAGCGATGATGACGGTACCATCGTCCTCGACATCCATCTTCACACCTGTTTCCTCAATAATAGAGCGGATGACGCGGCCACCGGGGCCGATGATCTCCCGGATTTTGTCGGGCTTTACCTTGATGGTAAGAAGCCTGGGAGCGTATTGAGAAAGGGAGTCCCTGGCACAATCCAGCGTGGAATTCATGATATCAAGGATGTGGAGGCGCCCGGCCCGGGCCTGCCCGAGAGCTTCGGCCATCAGTTCCCTGGTAACACCGGCGATCTTGAGATCCATCTGAAACGCCGTTATTCCATCCCGGGTACCGGCCACCTTGAAATCCATATCGCCCAGATGATCTTCGGCACCGAGGATATCCGACAGCACCACGGCCTTTTCGGGCGTGAAGATAAGCCCCATGGCAATACCGGCAACAGCCTTGGGAAGCGGGACTGCGGCATCCATCAGGGAGAGGCTTCCTCCGCATACGGATGCCATGGAGGATGACCCGTTGGATTCAAGAACCTCGGAGACGACACGGACCGTGTAGGGGAACCTTTCCTTGTCCGGGATAATGGCGGAGAAGCTCCTCTGTGCGAGGTTTCCGTGACCGATCTCACGCCGGGCGGGTCCCCTCAGAAACTTGACTTCCCCCGTGGAGAAGGGAGGGAAGTTATAATGGAGCATGAACCTCCGCCTGTAGTCGGCTTCGAGGGTGTCCATGATCTGTTCATCATCGGAAGTCCCCAACGTGGTCACCGCCAGAACCTGGGTCTCACCCCTCGTAAAAAGGGCACTGCCATGGGCCCGGGGCAACACTCCCACCTGGCACGTGATGGGGCGAACCTCGTCAGGCTTCCGACCGTCGATCCTGAGGCCTTCCTCGAGGACCTTGGTCCTCATCAGGTTCTTTTCCAGCGTACGAAGGATCCCGTCGATCTGCCCTGCCAGGGGTTCACCGTCCTCGGTAATCCCATGGTCCGCGACCGCCTGCTCACGGAGCCTTGCGAGTTCCTGGCCGCGGGCCTTTTTGTCGGCCATCCCGAGGGCATCTTTCATGGAGTCCCGGTACTCTGTCTCCAGGGACCGGACAAGGTTTTCATCCGGTTCCTTTTTCTCAAAACGGGTCTTTTCCTTTCCCGCCGCCGCCCTGAGCTGCTCCTGCATGTCGATGACTTTGCGGATCTGGGCGTGGGCGAAGGAAAGCGCCTCGAGCATCTCATCCTCCGAGACCTCTTTGGCCTCCCCCTCCACCATGATGACCGCCTCCCCGGTGCCGGCGACCACAAGGTCCATCCTGCTGCCGGAAAGCTGGGCGAAGGTGGGGTTGACCACAAACTCACCGTCGATGAGCCCTACCCGGACAGCACCGACCGCCTGATCGTAAGGAAGATCGGAAACGATCAGGGCCGCTGATGACGCGATGAGGGAAAGGATGTCCGCATCGTTTTCCCTGTCCACCGAGAGGACGTTGATGATCACCTGCGTCTCGTGGTTATATCCCTTCGGGAAAAGAGGTCTTATGGATCTGTCGATGAGGCGGCTGTTAAGGGTATCTTTTTCGGTTGGCCGGCCTTCCCTCTTAAAAAAACCGCCGGGAATCTTGCCGGCGGCATAAAATTTTTCCTGATAATTGACCGTTAGGGGAAGAAAATCAGCTCCTTCCCTGGGCTCGGGCATGGCCACGGCGGTGGCAAGCACCACGGTATCGGCATACCTCGCCCAAACGGCTCCGTTGGATTGCCTGGCGAGAGCTCCCGTTTCCAGGGTGATGGTCCTTCCGCCCCAATCCATTTCAACCTGCTTCTTCATGTCAATACTCCTGCCTGAGCCGGACTGCGGCGGGGATTACCTGCGGAGCCCCAGCTTCTTGACAATAGACCGGTATCTCTCGATATCCCTTGATTTCAGATAATTGAGAAGTCTCCTCCGGCGGCCAACCAGCCTGAGGAGGCCAACCCGGGAATGATGGTCTTTCTTGTGGGTTTTAAAGTGTTCTGTGAGATCCTCGATGCGTTTGGAAAGCAGAGCGATCTGGACTTCCGAAGAACCGGTATCGCTGGTGTGCAGCTTGTTCTCACCGATGATATCCTGCTTTATTTCACCACTAAGTGGCATTTTCATTTCCTCCTTCCATTAAAAAAGCGAATGTTATCATTTCTCATTATCTTTGAAAAGTTCTTTGAAACGCGGCTCCAGGACCCTGATAGGAGCCAGGGTCATGGCTCCGTTCCCATCCTTAATGCGGGCAAGAGCGATCAACTTCCCTTTCCGGGTTACAGATACGTTCCCTTTTCTCCCGGACCCGGTCCAGGGTATCTCCCCTCCTTCGACAAGGATGCCCAGTTCTTCCTCCCCTGGTTCCACCACGGGGAACTTCAGCCCTCGGGCCGCCTCCCGGAGCCAACGTTCCGGCCCCGGGTCGGCTGTAAGGTCCTCGAGATCAACAGCATCCTCAAGAGTAAACATCCCGCTCCGAATGCGAACCAACGATTCCATGCATCCCCCCACGCCGAGATCCTTTCCGATGTCGTGACAAAGGGTCCGCATGTAGGTCCCTTTCGAGCAGACAACCTCGAGGGAAACCCTCGGGATCCTCCAGTCGTGCACACCGATCCTGTAAATCGTGACTTTCCGCGGCTCCACCTCCACCCGGACGCCTTTTCGTGCGAGCCGATAAAGGGGCTGACCCGCATATTTTACAGCGGAGAAGGGCGGAGGAGCCTGTGAAAAAGTCCCGAGGTACGCATTGGCTGCGTTTTCCAGATCCACCCTCCGGACCGCGGCAGGATCCTTTTCCCCCAGGACCTTACCAGTGATGTCCTGCGTGTCTGTTTCCAGCCCGAGTTTCAGGGTAAGGTGGTATTCCTTGTCGTCTTCCTGGAGAAACTGAGCAATGCGTGTCGCCGAGCCCACCAGAACAACCAGGACCCCGGAAGCAATGGGATCCAGGGTACCGGTGTGGCCAACCTGCCGGATACCGAAAATCCGTCTGACCCTCTGAACAACATCATGGGAGGTCAAACCTTCCGGTTTATCAACGACAAGGAGGCCCTGGATCCCCGAGTGTGGCCGAACCTTTTTCCCGCGCGACGCCCCCAGGTCAGCTGCCCTCCTCGTCGATCTCCTTGAGGATCTCCGAAATCCGGAAACTGTAATCGATGTTCCGGTCGTAAATAAACGTCGGCCGGGGGATGTGCTTTAACCGGAGTCTTTTTCCCAAAAGCCGGTGGATGAACCCGCTGGCCCTGTGAAGTCCCTCTTCGATCTGCTCAATCTCCTCTGTTCTGTCCAGGACCCCAAAGAAAACAAGGGCCGATCTCAGATCATCGCTGACCTTTACTCTTGTTATGGTGATCTCCCCGATCCCGGGATCCTTGGCCTCTTTCCGGAGAATATCGGAGATCTCGTGCCTCACAAGTTCGCTGACACGATCGGCACGTTTATAGTCGGAATAACGGGGCATAAAATTTTCCGGTGACTGGTGATTGGTGACTTGTGATTGGCGATTTTTTCAGTAACCATTCACTAATCACGAATCACTAATCACCCCTAAAGAATTTCCATCTCCACATCAATCACCTCGACCAGCCGCCAGGAATCAATCCGGTTGAGGATTTTCTGAAGGACCCGGGCGGCGTATTCACGATCACCCGACGCCAGCGCCACGCCGATCTCCGCCCTTTGCCACAGATCGTGACTGCCTGTTTCGGCCACGGATACATTAAACTGGGATCTGAGACGGTCCTTGAGGCTTCGCAGAACCCTTCGTTTTCCTTTGAGCGAACCGCTCTCGGGGATCAGAAGAGTCAACCTGAGGACACCGACGATCACAGACGCTACCCCTCGGGGCTAGAGTTCCGCCTCCTGGGCGATCATCTCGTAGTTCTCCAGAATATCGCCCTCCTTGACATCGTTGAAATTTTCCACACCGATGCCGCATTCGTATCCGGAAGCAACCTCACGCGCGTCATCCTTGAACCGCTTGAGGGAATCGATCTTTCCATCGTGAATGACAACCCCGTCGCGGACCACCCTGACCTTCGCATTTCTTCTCATCAGACCATCCACAACGTAGCAACCCGCGATAGTCCCCGCCTTGGGAAGCTGGAAGGTCTGCCGGATTTCGGCCCGGCCCAGGACCTCTTCATGATAGACAGGTGCGAGAAGGCCCCTGAGGGCATCCCGAATATCCTTCACAATCTCGTAAATGACGTTGTAGTATCGCACGTCGACCTGTTCCCTGCGGATCACTTCCAGGGATTTATTATCAGGGCGAACGTTGAATCCGATAATAATGGCGTTGGAAGCAGCGGCGAGGATAACGTCCCCTTCGTTAATACCGCCGGTTCCCTCGTGGATAACCCTGACCCTGACCTCGTCGGTGGACTGCTGCATCAGGGCATCACGGATAGCCCCACAGGACCCCTGGACATCAGCCTTGAGAACAACATCCAGATCCTTGATCTCCCCTTCCTTGATCTGGTCGAAGAAATCTTCCAGAGTGACTTTTCTCCGGCTATCCCTTTCCGCATGGATCGCAGCCTCGCGCAGCTGGGCAACCCTCTTGGCCTTCAGTTCGTCCGTAAACACCACGAACTGCTCCCCGGCAGCGGGAACGGCCCCCAGCCCAAGGATTTCGGCGGGTATCGATGGACCCGCTTCCCCGAGCTTTTTGCCCCTGTCGTCCACCAGGGCCCGGACACGGCTCATGACCGGCCCGGCCACAACGAGATCCCCTGGCCGAAGGGTCCCCTTCTGAACCAGAACAGTGGCGACGGCTCCCCGACCGCGATCCAGTTTCGACTCGATGACGGTACCGCGGGCGGTTCGACCCGGGTTCGCCTTAAGTTCGAGCATCTCCGCCTGGAGAAGGATAAGGTCCAGGAGATCATCAATACCCGTGCGTTTCTTGGCCGAAACCCTGGCGAACAGGCAATCCCCACCCCAGTCCTCCGCTACCACACCCTGTTCGGACAGTTCTCGCGTCACACGGTCGACGTCAGCATCCGCCTTGTCGATCTTGTTGATAGCCACCACGATGGGAACATCTGCCGCCTTGGCATGATCGATGGCCTCGATGGTCTGGGGTTTCACACCATCATCAGCAGCCACCACAAGGACGACAATGTCCGTCACCTGAGCTCCTCTGGACCTCATGGCCGTGAACGCCTCGTGGCCGGGAGTATCAAGAAAAACCAGGTCCCCTTTGCTGTGGTGGACAAGATGGGCACCGATGTGCTGGGTGATGCCTCCTGCTTCCCCGGACACCACGTCGGTCTCACGTACAGCATCGAGAAGGGATGTCTTGCCGTGGTCAACATGACCCATGACGGTGACCACGGGAGGGCGCGAGACCAGATTTTCCGTATCCTCGACATCATCCCTGATCAGGTCATCCACAGACTGGGTTTTGACCTCGACCTCAAAGCCAAGCTCGCTGGCCACCAGGCCGGCCATTTCGGGATCAAGGGTCTGGTTGATAGTAGCCATAGTCCCTAACTGAAGGAGAACTTTAATGATCTCGGAAGCCTTCGTTCCCGTCATTCCAGCAAGGTCGCTGACCGTCAACCCGGGTGTGATACGGATAGTTTTCTGGGCCGGCTTTGCCGCGGCGACCACCGGGACATCCTCTTTCTCCTTCCTCTTGGACTTCCTCATTCTTTTCCTTGGAACCTCTTTTCTGTGCACGGGCTTCGGGGTGACCGGGTGCTTGATCTCAACTACCTTGAGGGACGGCTCGCCTTCCTTTTCCTCGAGATCATCATCCACTGCCTCGATCTCCTCAACCTCCTCGATAAGATCCTTCCGGGAGACCCTGCGGGGTTTTTT
Source organism: uncultured bacterium (assembly GCA_965603295.1). Lineage (GTDB taxonomy): Bacteria > BMS3Abin14 > BMS3Abin14 > BMS3Abin14 > BMS3Abin14 > JAFGWO01. The sequence goes on from CBFDCL010000018.1 coordinate 16,914, forward strand.
GCCGGAGCCTTTCTTCGATTTTTCCGGTTCTTCTTCCACGGCCTTCCGGGCCGGACCCTTTGCCTCGGTCCCTGCCTTTTCGTCCTTTTCATCCCCCTTGACGGCCGCAGGCTCCTCGATTTCCGCCTGCCGGATCACCTTGACCGAGGGGATTTCGGAACCCATGGTGGAGAGGTCCCTCTCGATCTCAAGGGTCGTTACCGGAATCTTCTTTTTCTCCTTCGGCTCGCTTCCGCCGGCCTCAACAGCTTCCCAGGCAGGCATCTCATCCGCCGCTTCCCCCTCTTCCCCGGCCAGCGGTTCTTCCGCGGCCGCTTCCTCTGGACTCTCCGCCGCCGGCTGGTCTTCCATCCCGGCTGTTCCGGTATCCGTCTCCAGGACCATTTCTTCAGGGGGTTCTTCCTCCAGAGGAGCCTCCTCCTCCAGCCGGACCTCTGTTCCATCCTTTCGGACGGAAACGATCCTCCTTTTGGGCGCTTCGCCTCTCCCTTTGGGTTTGCCTGACAGCATATCGCTGACCATGTCCACCAGCTGGCGGTCTACGCTGCTGGTGACGTTCACAACGTCAAACCCCATGGCCTTGAGCTGCGAGAACAGCTCTTCAGGGCTGATGCCATATTCCTGGGCGAGCTCATCCACCCGAACCGTGTTCATTGATCCGAACCTCCGTTACTCAGAACGTTTCCCCAATGATCCAGTGATTCCCTGATAACCCTTGCCATACCCTTGTCCTTGACAAGTACAACACTGCGGGGGCTTTTGCCTATCGCGTCCCCGAGTTCCTCCTTTCGAAAAAATACTCGAAAAGAAACATTCGCACCTGTCAGGGCCTTTCTGATCCTGTCCCCGATACCCGGGGAAGCATCCACAGCCAGAAGCCCGAGCCATGTTGTGTCAGCACCCCGTCTCAGTTCCCCCTCCACGAGACTGGTCCCTGAAGTTATTCGACCACTCTTCCGGGCCTGCCCCAGCAGGGAAAGGGCGCGTTTCCGATAAGCTGCCGCGATATCTCTCTGCAGATCCCCGGAGCTTCCCGGATCCTTGCCCCCGGCCTTCAGGGACTGGGCGATCCTGCCCTCCATCGCCTTCCTGACGCAGGCTGAATCGGGACACACATAGGCTCCCCGGGCAGGCATGGAACCTTTCAGGTCCGGTATCAGCTGGCCCGACGGGCCCGAGACCACGCGGACCATCTGTGTTTTTTCCTTACGTTTACCGCACCCGGTGCATGTCCGGACCGGTGGAGGTTTGGGAGACATGGATCACTCCTCTCGGATTACCCCCTCCTCCGTGGTTCTGTTCCTCAATTTTTCCAACGTCTTGGGCCCCAGCCCAGGAAGGTTAAGCAGGTCCTCGTCCGAAACAGCCGCTATGGAAATTTCATCCGTCAACCCAGCCGCCGCTAGAGCCAGAACAACTTTCTCAGGGATCCCGTCCAGGAGTCCGGCCGGTTCCAGATCCCCATGAGGCTCTTTCTCCCCTTCCTTCTCCCGGGATTTTTCATCCTCGGCTTGGGTTTCACTCTTAATGGTGATATTCCAACCGGTAAGACGGGCTGCCAGGCGTACGTTCTGTCCGTTCTTCCCGATGGCAAGGGAGAGTTCTTCATCGGCCACGATAACCTCCATGGCTTTCTCCGATTCGTTGATGATCACACGGGTGACCTGGGCGGGGCTGAGAGCATTACTCACAAAAAGGGCCGGATCCGGAAGCCAGGGAATGATATCGATCCGTTCTCCCCTCAACTCGTTCACCACCGCCTGGACCCTGGAGCCCTTGACACCCACGCACGCCCCCACCGGATCGACGTTCGGGTCGTGGCTTACCACAGCGATTTTGGAGCGCCCACCCGGTTCCCTGGCTGCATTGCGGATCTCCACCACCCCCTCGGAAATCTCCGGGACCTCCAGCTCGAAGAGCTTGATCAGGAAGTCGATGGTGGCACGGGAAAGGACAACTTGAGGCCCCTTCGCGTTCTGTTTGACGTCCAGGATATAAGCCTTGATTCGGTCTCCCTGCTTGTAACGCTCACGGGTAACCTGCTCTTTCGGGGGGAGTTCCGCCTCGGTTTTTCCCAGATCAACGATAATGCTCCCGCGGGAAAAACCGTGAACGATCCCGTTGATGATCTCGCCCACGCGGGTGGAAAACGTGTTGAACACCATTTCGCGCTCGGCTTCCCGGAGCTTCTGAACGATCACCTGTTTGGCCGTCTGGGCAGCGATGCGCCCGAATTCGTTAGCGTCGATCTCGATCTCAACCTCGTCACCAGGCATAACCTCGGGATCCAGCTGCCGGGCCTCGAGAAGGGAGGTCTGCATCAGGGGGTCTTCCACCTGAAGCGTCACTTCCTTGCGCTGGTAGATCTCGATCAGACCCGTTTCCCGGTTCAGTCTGGCGTAGATGTCGGTTCCGGAGCCGTAGACCTTCTTGGCAGCCGTCACGAGAGCCGCTTCGATGGCTTCCACAAGGGCATCCTGATTGATTCCCTTCTCTCTTTCCAACTGGGAGAAGATCATCAGCAATTCTGGATTGGATTTCATTTGCCTGTTCCTCAAAAAATTTGTTAAATTTCTACAGCATTTCCAGTCCTTCAGTACCTGATCACGGGAACCTTATTTCTCAGAATTCGTAATCCAGCCTGGCCGAGGAGATATCCTCCACAGGCACCTCAATCCGCCCGACGTCATCCAGGATGACCCCGACAACACCGTTGTCGATCCCGTCAAGGGTCCCGCTGATCTTCCTCCTGCCACCAACCGACCGGTGGGTCTTGATAAGCACCCTTCGACCCGTGAATCTCGCGAAGTCCTTTTCGTCCTTCAGGGGCCGATCCAGCCCGGGAGAAGAAACTTCCAGATAGTACTTCACCGGCACAAGATCCTCGACGTCTAAGTGGACACTCAGTTCCCGGCTCACGGCTGTACAGTGGTCCACAATCACGCCCCCTTCGCAATCGATGGTGACTCGAAGGATCCAACGGCCATCTTCGGTTCGCAGGGTGACGTCAACAAGCTCCAATCCCATCCGGGAAAGGATCGGATCGAGGATCTCATGGATCCTCCCGACGACATGCTTCGTGTCCATCGCGTTTGCATCCCCAAAAATGGCAAAAGAGCGGAACCGACCGCTCTCTCCAATACAAGAAAGAAAAGCGTAACTTAGTTAGCACAAGTGAAGGAAGATGGCAAGTAGCAGCCGCTTGACGTCAGCAACAGTGTAGAGTGCAAAGCGCAGAGTGCGAAGGGAGAGATTCATTGTGCGTTGAGAATTGAGAATCTGGGTTTGAGGTTGATGTTTGAGGTTTGAAGTTGAGATCGGCGATAGGTGCTCCCCGATTGGTGTTTTTGTGCATTTGTGCACCGAGGCATAAAAAACCTTTGAGATCTGAAATTTGAGATCTGAGATCCTTCACCAGAAGAGTTTGAAAACTGGTGTGAAAACTGGTGTCAGAGCTCAACGAAGCTCGACGGGACGACATGGCGACCGAGCGATTAGGCGGCTAATCATTCAACGTTTAACGATCTCTCTGGACTCCCTGTCCCCCGACCTGTCCGTCGTAGCCTGGAAGGCCAAGTCAGAAGCTGGTCAGGATGCATTAGGCAATGGGGATGGACACTGGACTCTGGACTGAATCACTCCGTTAAAAATTAAATGTTTAACGTTCAACGTGTCTTTCCTTTGGGCTTTGGGCTGCCATTGCAGCACCCAATCCCCCGTCACCTGTTTTGTTCTCAATCCTCAACTTCCTGGCCTGAGCCTGTCGAAGGCCCAATTCTCAATTCATGCGCCGCCGGCGAGGAACTCTCTGACAGCATCCACCACCTTCTTGAGGGGAACCTTCGATTCCTTTCCCGAGGCCCGTTCCTTCAGTTCCGCCACACCCTCCTTTACACCCCGTCCTCCGATGGTGATTCTCAGGGGGATGCCGAGGAGATCCGCGTCGTTGAACTTCACACCGGGACGATCTTCCCTGTCGTCCAGGAGAACCTCAACGCCACTTTGGACCAGGTCTTCATAGATCCCCTCCGCCACGGAGTTGACATCTGCTTTACCAGGGTCAAGGGAAAGGATGGTGACCTGGAACGGGGCGATGGGCAGGGGCCAGACGATCCCGTTTTCATCGTGGTTCTGTTCGATGGCCGCCGCGGCCGATCTGCCTACCCCGATCCCGTAGCATCCCATCTCCATCGGTCTTTCATCACCGTTCTCGTCAAGAAAATGGGCTTTCATGGAAAGGCTGTATTTCGTCCCGAGGTAAAAAATGTGCCCCACCTCGATGCCTCTCAGGAAGGTCAGCATCCCTCCGCACCTGGGACAGAGGTCCCCTTCTGCGGCCTCGCGAAGATCGGCAAACGCCTTCACCGTAAAATCGCCGAGGTCAACGCCCCTGGTATGGACATCCTTAGCGTTCCCTCCGGTAACGAAGCCGGACATGGCGGAAACGGCGTTATCCGCGAACAGGGGGATTCCAAGGCCAACCGGGCCGGCGAACCCCACCGGAGCCCCGGTGACCTCCTCGACGACTCCCCCATCGGCAAGTTCCAGTGTTTCATCTCCGACGAACCTTCGCACCTTTACCAGGTTGGCTTCATGGTCTCCCCTGACCAGGACTCCCACAACCCCTTTGTCTCCGCTCATGATAATGGTCTTGACGAGATCCTCCGGGCTTACGCCGAGGAACCGGGCGACCTCCTCCACAGTTTTTTTCCCGGGAGTTTCCACTTTCACGGGATCCATACCGCGGTTCGGCAGACTGTCGGCCTTGGTCGCCGCAGCCTTGGCTGAGGCGCCCGCCATTGCTCCCGTTCCCTGGGGAGCAACGGCAGCCATCTCCAAGTTGGCAGCGTAATCGCACTCCGTACAGCTCACCACCCGGTCCTCTCCCGTTTCTGCCAGAACCATGAACTCGTGGGACAGGCTGCCGCCGATCTTCCCCGTGTCGGCTTCCACAGCCCGGAACCGAAGACCGCACCGCTGGAATATCGCGGTGTAGGCATTGTGCATAACCTGATAGCTTTTCTCCGCACCCGCTTTGTCACAATCAAAGGAGTAGGCATCCTTCATGGTGAACTCCCGCCCTCTCATGAGACCAAACCGGGGCCGTATCTCATCCCGGAACTTGGTCTGAATCTGGTAGAGGTTCCGGGGAAGCTGGCGGTAGGACCGGATCTCGCGCCGGACCAGATCGGTGATAACCTCCTCGTGGGTCGGACCGAAACAGAACTCCCTTCCGTTGCGATCCCGGAGGCGAAGCAGCTCCTTGCCGTAAAAATCCCATCGGCCGGTCTCCCTCCAGAGCTCGGACGGAAGAACGCTGGGCATCAGGATCTCAAGGGCGCCGGCTTTATTCATCTCCTCCCGGATAATGTTTTCCACCTTTCGGATCACCCGCAGCCCCATGGGCAGGAGTTCATAGATACCGGCGGCGACGCGGCGGATCATCCCCGCGCGCAGCATCAGCTGATGACTGACGACCTCGGCGTCGGCAGGGACTTCACGGAGGGTGGGGAGGAAATACTGGGAGTAACGCATAAAAGCTCCTGTGTTAGAATTTCAATTTTTAAATTCCAGATTTCAAAAAAAATCGCCCATCAAAAATGAAGCGACAGTCCCCGTTTTATTACCACAGGGTGTATTTATTTGAAATTTGAAATTTAAAATTAAATCTTTTCTCCTGGCTTCTGACTCCTGACACCTGCATTCTGGTCAGCCGCCGCAAGGAGGCGATCCACTTCCTCCATGAGGGCCTCAACAGCCTCGCCGGTGCTGACCTTCTTCCTGACCCTGCCCTTAACGAACAGAACCGCGTGCCCCTTCCCCCCCGCCAGACCCACGTCGGCCTCCGCAGCCTCACCCGGACCGTTAACCGGGCATCCCATCACGGCAATGCGCAGAGGGGTATCGAGATTTCGGACCTTGTCCTCAATTTTTTGGGCCCAGCCGGCCACGTCGATTTCGGTGCGCGCACACGTGGGACAAGCGATCACGCGAACCCCTGTCCTGAGTCCGAGGGCACGGAGGAGTTCAAAACCCGCATGGACCTCAGGAACAGGATCTCCCGAAAGGGAAAAACGGATCGTGTCCCCGATTCCTTCCTCCAGGAGGAGGGCCAGGGCCGCTGTTGTATGAACGGATCCCGTCAAGGGTGTTCCAGCCTCGGTGACACCGAGGTGGAGGGGGTAGTCGATCTTCTCGGAAAGGATGCGGTATACCTCCACCGTTTCCATCGGGTCGGATGCTTTCGCCGAAACTTTGAGCGCGAAAAACCCCATCCCCTCGAGCAGGTCTATCGATCTGAAAGCGCTTTCGGCCAGCGCCCGCCCCGTCGGGTGCCCATGGATCTTGAGGATGTCACGCTGAAGGGAACCAGCGTTTACCCCGACCCGGATACAGATCCCTCTGGCTTGTGCCGCGCAGGCAATCTCCCTGACTTTCCAGGAAGCCCCAATGTTCCCGGGGTTGATCCTCACCGCATCGGCGCCGGCCTCGATGGAGGAAACCGCCAGCCGGTGATCAAAATGGATATCGGCCACAAGGGGAAGGCGGATATTTCTCCTCAGGGACCGGAAACCTTCCAGAGCATTTTCATCCGGGACGGAAACACGAACGATCTCGCAGCCTGCCCCGGCCAGGGCACGAACCTGATCCAGCGTGGATCCCGCGTCGGCCGTGTCGGTACTGGTCATCGATTGGACCGAAACGGCTGCATGGCCCCCCACCGTCAGTTGTCCCAATCTAACAGGTCTTGTGGGTCTCCGGACGATGCGTTTCCCGTTGGCCATCGGTCACCTGCCCGGGAGAAGCCTGAGAATGTCGTTGTAGGAGATGATCAGAATCAGGAGGATAAGAAGGAAGAAACCCACCCTTTGCGCCATTTCCCGCGTTTTCACATTGACGGGTTTTCGAGTGACCCCCTCTGCCGCGAGGAACACGAGGTGTCCGCCGTCGAGGACCGGGATGGGAAAAAGGTTGAGGATCCCCAGCTGGAGACTCAGAAACGCCATGAAAGCCAGGAATTCCGCCAACCCCGCTCTCGCGGCCTGTCCGGTGACCTGAAAGATCATAATAGGTCCACCGAGGTTCTTGATGGAGGAGTTGAACGTGACCAGATCCCCGATGAAAGAAAAGGTGAGCCCCAGAAGTTCCATGTTTCTGGCGGTTCCCTGCCTTACGGATTCCACCACACCAAACCTGCGGGTAACCGTTTCGGTCCTGGGGGAAATTCCGACAAGACCGTGGCCGGTTCTCTCGTCGAGCTCGGGAGTAACGGACAGGACCAGATGCTCTCCCTCCCTGTCCAACTGGAAGGTGATCGCTTTACCGGCACTGTTGTGGATGATCCTCGCCATTTCGTTCCAGTCCGTGACGGGGATGCCCCCGATGGAGAGAATGCGGTCCCCCTCCCGGAGCCCTGCTTTCCGGGCCGCTCCCCCGCCCACCGTCGATCCGACGACGGGATCCATGAAAGGGAAGATGCCGAGGCCGTTCTCCTTCCCGGATGGCGCCTCGAGGAACAGGGAACGGGTCCCATCGGGACCTTCCACAACCATCTCCAGAAATTTCGAAGAGGAGGCCTTTTCGTAAAAATCCTCCCACGTCAGGGTATTCCCTCCGTTGACGGAGAGGATCCGGTCACCCGTTCTCAGGCCCGCTTCGTCCGCACGCGAGTCCGGTTGGACCCAACCTGTCACAGGCGGTTTCTCAAGGTAGGTGGGAACCGCCGTTCCAACGAGAAAAACAAGGGGCATGACCAGGAAGGCCAGGACAAGGTTCATCAGGGGGCCCGCAATGATCACGGCGGCTCGCTGGTACGGAGGCCGGGACATGAAATTCTTAGGGTCATCGGGGTTTTCCAGATCCTCATCGGGATCGGCGCCGGAAATTTTTACATAGCCGCCCAAAGGGATCCACGAAACACAATATTCCGTTTCACCGCGCGTAAAACCGAACATCCTGGGGGGAAAACCGATGGAGAATCGCTCGACCCCGAGCCCAATGCCTTTGGCAACCAGAAAGTGCCCCAGTTCGTGAACCGTGATCAGGATGCCCAGGACGACAATAAACGATATTGTTGTGATCATGAGGTTTCTCCAACCTGCTCAACAAGGAGCCGGGCCGCTTCGCGAGCCATCTGGTCCCCCTTGAGAATACCTGCCAGGGTTCCGTCATCAATCCGGGGAGGTGTTGTCATAACAGACCTCACCACCTCCGGAATCCGCGTAAACTCAAGATTCCCGTCCAGGAACGCCCCCACTGCAATTTCATTGGCGGCGTTCATCACCGCCGGTATCCCACCTCCTCGTTTCAGAGCTTCGCAGGCAAGATCAAAACAGGGGAACATCTCCGGATCGGGGGGAAAAAACTCCAACCTTCCCACGGCGGCAAGGTCGAGGGGGGAGAGGCCGAGATCCACCCTTTCCGGATAACTGAGGGCAAAAGAGATCGGGATCCGCATGTCGGCCCGCCCCATCTGAGCGAGGGTGGAGCCATCGGTGAACTCAACCATGCTGTGAACCACGCACTGGGGGTGGATGAGAACCTCGATCTTTTCCTTCGGGATGTCGAAGATCCACCGCGCCTCGATGACTTCCAATCCTTTGTTCATCATTGTCGCCGAGTCCACGGTAACTTTCGGTCCCATTTTCCATCGGGGGTGATCCAGAGCCATCTCCGGTGTAACACCAGCCAGAAATTCCGGACCCTTTCCGAAAAAAGGCCCCCCCGAAGCTGTCAGGATAACGCGCCTGACCGCATTCCGGTCCTGACCAAGGAGAGCCTGAAAAACAGCCGAGTGTTCGCTGTCCACGGGAATAATGGTCGCCCCGCTCTCTTTCGCTTTGGCCGTGACCAGATGTCCTGCGACGACAAGGGTTTCCTTGTTGGCCAGGGCGACGACCTTGCCCGCCTCAACGGCGGAAAATGTCGGAAGGACACCAGCAGCACCCACAATGGCGGATACCACTGTGTCAACGCGTTCGGTGGAAGCCGCTTCGAGAAGCCCTTCCATGCCCCCCTGGACCATGATACCTGTTCCGCGGAGGGAATCCCGAGCCAGCCCAGCGGCATCCTCGTCAAAAAGAGCCACCAGTTCCGGCTTAAACTTCCGGGCCTGTTTGACCATGGTCTGCCAATCCGACCCGGAAGCCAGGGCCACGATGGAAAACAGGGAAGGGTGGGCCTCGGCAATCTTCAGGGTACTGCCCCCTATGGAACCGGTGGAACCCAGAACACTGAGCCGCCTGGGGGACCTCAAACCGGGAATCCCGGAAGCAATAAAAGAGCGTAGTAGAACAGGGGCACCGTGAACAACAGGGCGTCAACCCTGTCGAGGACTCCGCCGTGGCCCGGGATCAGTGTTCCCGAATCCTTGACACCGGCATTCCTCTTGACCAGAGACTCGGCCAGATCTCCTGCCTGTCCAAGGAGGGAAAGGAAGAGTCCCGAAAAAACCACAAAGGGAAAAGGCCAGTGGACAAGGGAAAACCACCTGAAGAGAAGAGCTGTGACAACAGCCCCGAGGATACCGGCCACAGCGCCCGCCACTGTCTTGTTGGGACTGATGGAGGGGGCCAGTTTGCGCCGGCCGAACGCGGTTCCGACATAGTAGGCCGCGGTATCGCTGACCCAAACGCATAGCAGGAGGAACAGCAGCCCCATTCGTTCCTCGCTGGTGGAAAGAAAGAGCACCAGATGAGCCAGGCTCCATACCGGGAGGAAGAGAACAAACACACCTGAGGAAGAACGCCCGATGGCCCCTTTAACGGATCCCTCCACTATCGAACTTACGAGAACGAGAAATCCACCGGCCGCCAGGCCAGCCGACAGTCCATCCACACCGGCGAGGACACTTCCGCCCAGAAGCAACAAGGACGCGGCGAGAACCGTTTTCCGGTTCATCGGGCAACCGGCCGACTCAAGCAGGCCTGCCATCTCATGGGCCGCCATAAGGGTCGCAGCCAGAATCAGCAGGACCCCCACAAAGCGGGGTGCGTTCAAAACAACATACACGGTGGCAGCGCCGAGGATCAGGGCTGAGAGGAGCCTTTTCATGTGCCCTCCGATCGAACCTGACCTGACGTCAGGCCGAAACGCCTCTCCCGAGCCTGGAATTCCTCTATGGCCGCGTGAAGATCCGCGGCCGAAAAATCAGGCCAGTGCTTTTCGGTAACGTAAAATTCGGTGTAAGCACACTGCCAGAGAAGGAAATTACTCAAGCGCAATTCGCCGCTGGTACGGATGAGGAGATCCGGATCCGGCATCCCGGCCGTCCCGAGAAAACGGGAGAACAGGTCCATATCCACAGAATCCGGCTCCAGTTCACCACGTTTGACCGCTCTTCCTATCTCACGGACTGCCTCCAGGATCTCCTCTCGACCGCTGTAGCTTAACGCGAGCACCAGCGTTAACCCGCTGTTAAATGAAGATTTTTCACACGCGTTATGAAGGGTGGCCTGAACGTTTTCGGGGAGGTCGGAAATTTTCCCTACCGTCGTCAGGCGAACGTTGTTCTTCATGAGGGTATCCATCTCTTTTTTCAGATACTTGTCGAGGAGTAGCATCAGTGCTCCGACCTCCTCGCCGGGCCGGCCCCAGTTCTCGGTTGAAAATGCGAAAAGGGTGAGAAAGGGCACACCCAGGCGGGCGCACTCCTCCACCACGCGCTTTACCGCTTCGACGCCGGCATGGTGACCCGCAATTCGAGGAAGGTTTCGCCCGGAAGCCCATCTTCCGTTACCGTCCATGATAATGGCGATGTGCTGGGGTAAGTCCGGATTCACTGTATTAGGAGTGCGGAGTCTACCTGAAACGATACCGGCCTCAGATCTCGAGGATGTCCTTTTCTTTTTTCTCGACAATCTCGTCGACCTTCTCGATATACCGATCGGTGATCTTCTGGATCTCATCTTGGCCGCGATGCAGTTCGTCTTCCGAAATCACTTTCTCTTTCTCGAACTCCTTGGCATCGGCTATGGCATCCCGGCGGATGTTGCGGATAGCGATTTTGCTTTCTTCCCCGTTCCGTTTGACGACCTTGACAAGCTGAATCCGCCTCTCCTCGGTGAGGGGGGGGATGGGAATCCGAATCACCTTTCCATCGTTGTTGGGGGTCAGTCCCAGATCGGATCTCATGATCGCTTTTTCTATGTCCTTGATGACGGATGGATCCCAGGGTTGGATCACGATCAGGCGGCTTTCGGGGATGGAGAGGGTGGCAACCTGATTCAACGGCGATGGTGTCCCGTAATACTCCAGGGAAATACCGTCCAGGATGGACAGGGATGCCCGCCCGGTCCGGATGGAAGCAAGCTCCCTCCCCAGGGACTCGAGGGTTTTTTCCATCTTGTTTTCCGTGTCCTGAAAGAGTTCCGAAAGCATGGTGTAATCACACCTCCCCTGACACTACCGTTCCTATGGTTTCCCCCGCAACCGCCCGCACCATGTTGCCCTTTTCCTTCAAGCTGAATACCACGATGGACATATCGTTGTCCATGCAAAGTGCTATGGCGGTAGCGTCCATCACCTTGAGTTCTTTTTCAAGAACTTCCCGGTAGGAAAGACGGTCGAATTTCAGTGCATCCGGATGAGTTTCCGGATCGTCGCTGAAAACGCCGTCCACCTTTGTCGCTTTCATAAGGACATCAGCCCCAATCTCCATGGCGCGAAGGGCAGCAGCGGTGTCCGTGGTAAAAAACGGGTTCCCGGTCCCGGCCGCAAAAATAACGACCCTTCCCTTTTCGAGGTGCCGGATCGCCTTGCGCCGGATGTAGGGTTCGGCCACCTGGCTCATGGAAATAGCCGACTGGACTCTCGTTGGGATCTCGATTTTCTCCAGGGCACTCTGAAAAGCCAGGGCGTTGATAACCGTAGCCACCATTCCCATATAGTCCCCCGTGGCCCGCTCGATGGTAGAATCGCTGTCCTTGGCGCCGCGGAAAATATTTCCCCCACCGATGACCACGGCAACCTCCACACCCATGCGGAAAACATCGCCCACTTCCGCGGCTATGGAACGAACCGTATCAAGATCCAGACCAAGGGGCTCGGACCCGAGCAGGGCCTCACCGCTGATTTTCAGAAGAATCCGTCTGTATTTCGGAGTCGCACCGTTCTTCACCGCCAACCCCTAATAAAAGTGCAGAGTGTAGAGTGTTGAGTGCAGAGTGTTGAGTGTAGGGTGCAGGATATCGGTTTTCCCTTTGCACTTTACACTTTGCACTCTGCACTACTTATCAGCACGCTTTGCTTTTTTCCTGCCCTTCGCCGATCTCGAACCTCGCGAACCTGTTGATCATCACGTTTTCACCGAGTTTTCCGGCAACGGACTTCACATGATCGATGACCGTGACCCCGGATTCCCTGATAAATTCCTGCTCCTCGAGGCAGACCTGCTGGAAAAACTTCTCGATTTTTCCGTCAACGATCCTGTCCACGACATTTTGGGGCTTTCCGGATTCGACGGCCTGAGCCATGTAGATTTCCCGTTCCTTTTCAATGAGCTCCTTCGGGACCTCATCGCGCCTGGCATAAACCGGTTTGGCAGCCGCAACCTGCATGGCAAGATCGTTCACCAGGTCTTTGAAGTCGTCCGTCCTGGCCACGAAATCGGTCTCACAATTCACTTCGACAATAACCCCGATTTTCCCGCCCATGTGAATATATGAACCGACAACCCCCTCACCGGCTTCCCTGCCGGCTCTCTTGGCCGCCGCAGACAGACCCTTTTTCCGGAGGAAGTCCACCGCCTTTTCCGCATCTCCTTGGCACTGGGCCAGAGCCTCCTTGCAGTCCATGAAGCCTGCCCCGGTCTTGTCCCTGAGTTCCTTTACCAGCGATGCACTGATAGTCATTACTCACCCTCCTGCTTTATCTCTCCATCGGTGTCTTCGCCTTCGGTTTCCTCGGCATCGCCCTCATCGACCAGATCTTCCGGCTTCTCAGCATCGC
>CBFDCL010000019.1:0-29784 GCA_965603295.1 uncultured bacterium
GCGCCCATAGCTCAGCTGGATAGAGCGTCGGATTGCGGGTCCGAAGGTCGCACGTTCGAATCGTGCTGGGCGCGCCAGACATTTTGTAACTGCCAAAGCTGCCGCGAGAAGAAAAACAGGCTGATGTGGTAAAATGTGGAGAGATGTCCGAGAGGCTGAAGGAGCGCGCTTGGAAAGTGCGTATACGCCCACAAGGTGTATCGAGGGTTCGAATCCCTCTCTCTCCGCCATCATATAAAATCGAGTGGCCGGATCCTCTTCCGGCTGCTCTTTTGTGGGTTGAAGGCCAGGCCCTGGGCGACGCCGGTCCCCGAACCCCGCCAGGTCCGGAAGGAAGCAACGGTAGGGATATCCGGCGGGTGCCGCAGCAAGCCTGGCCCTCACCCTCCCTTACACTTTACAGGCGAAGTGTCGAAAGTCTCTGACACACAGCTGGGGGAATTCCGGTCCGTGTCCTATCTCGTTCTTGCACGCAAGTATCGTCCGGCAACCTTCGGTGAGGTTGTGGGTCAGGAGCACGTGACCCGGACCCTCCAGAATGCCATCCGCTCCGGCCGCATCGGGCACGCCTTTCTTTTTTCCGGTCTGCGGGGTGTTGGCAAGACCTCGGTGGCACGGATCCTGGCAAAGACCCTCAACTGCCAGGATGCGCAACATCAGGATGAACCCTGCGGCCAGTGCCAGTCATGCATCGAGATCGACGGAGGGCGCAGCCTGGACGTCGTGGAGATGGACGCGGCTTCCCACACCGGAGTCGATGACATTCGGGAACTTCGAGAAGCAGTGATGTACGCTCCCGGCGAGAACCGCTACAAAGTGTACATTATCGATGAAGTCCACATGCTTTCCAAAAACGCGTTCAATGCCCTGTTAAAAACCCTGGAAGAGCCTCCTCCCAGGGTGGTTTTCATCCTGGCCACTACGGAGCCTCACAAAGTCCCGGTAACCATCCACTCACGCTGCCAGCGTTACGATTTCAGACGAATCCCATCTTCCGCCATGGCCGATCACCTTGCCACTATTTGTGGGAAGGAGGGGGTCGTCATCTCCAGCGACGGTTTAAGGCGCATCGCCATCTCCGCAGAGGGCAGCCTGAGAGACTCCCAGAGCCTTCTGGATCAGGTGCTTTCCTTTTCCGGGGAAAGCGTGGCCGACGAGGATGTCAACCTGATCCTCGGCACCCTAGATAAAGGCCGGTTGATGGAGATCATCGCAATGTGCGGGGACAATCGTCCGGGAGACGGGCTGACGACCCTCGGGGAGATGATCGACGATGGAGCAGACCCCATGAGGATCGCCCTGGATCTTCTGGAGATCCTGCGGTCCCTGATGATACTTGTCGAGGTGCCAGGGGCGGATGGGATCCTCGATCTTCCTGAAGGGGAAACGGCACAGCTCAAGACAATTGCGGAGTCAGCGGACCCTGCTGTCATAAGAATTCAGTTTGCTCTTCTGGCAAGGGGGGAGGAAAGAATGCGGCGTTCTCCTCAGCCCCGTTTTCATCTTGAGCTTGCTCTCGTTCATATGGCCCATGCCAGGGAAATCGTCCCCGTTGGCCAGGCGGAATCGTCCCCTGATCGTGGGGTCCGGAAGAGTTCCGGAAAGGCTCCGGAGCCTGTGGCACCTCCCGCGGAGGAACAGACCCCACGGACCGAAGAGTCATCAGAAGACATGACAGCCGGCTTGGCGGTCCCTGCTTTTGCCGGTATCGATACTCCGGAGGAAACGTGGGAACAGCTGCTCCGGTTTGTCGCCAGCAAGGCCCCCAATATTGGCAGCATGCTTGAGCAGTTGGTCCCCGTAAAAGTGTCGGACGAGGAAGTGATCATCGGTGGCTGCAAAGGGGAGCTGTGCCTCGATTTTCTCCAGGAGAAAGAAAAGTCGGAAGAGCTTCAGATCCTGATGAAAGAGTTTCTCAACCGGGATGTGAAAGTCCGGTTTCGGACCATGGATTCGGAGGAGCGGGAGCAAAACCACAATGCCGTGGAAAAAAGGCAGAAGAAAGAATCCGACCTGGCCCGGAGGATAAAGAGGGAGACAAAGGAAAACCCGGTGGTGAAAAATGCCCTGGAGATTTTTGAGGGTGAAATTGAAGCGGTAAGAGTTCTTGGACAATCGACGGTGGAAAGTACAACCGATAAAAGCAAGGAGGAGGAAGACTTATGAAAGGTATGGGCGATATCATGAAAAAAGCCCAGAAAATGAAAGCAGACCTGGACCGGATCCAGGAGGAACTCGCGGCCAGGGAGGTAGAAGCCTCTGCCGGCGGGGGAATGGTGAACGTCAAGGTCACTGGTGGGAAAGAACTGACCACGATTTTCATTGACCCCTCGGTCATCGACCCCGAGGACCCCGAAATGCTTCAGGACCTTGTGCTGGCGGCCGTGAATGAAGCCCTGCGCAAGAGCGCCGAGATGATGCAGGAAGAGACCTCCAAAATCATGGGAGGACTCCCCATCCCAGACATGTTCGGATGAGCCTGATCTGTCCCCCCTCCATTAAGCTTCTTATCGAAGAGCTCAAGAGGCTCCCCGGTATCGGCGACAGGAACGCCCAGAGACTCGCGTTTCATCTTCTGGACGCCCCGGGGGAACGAGCCGAAGGCCTCGCGCGTGCCTTGGTGAGGATGAAGGAAACCGTGAGGCACTGTCGGCGTTGCTTCAATCTCACCGAGGAGGACCTTTGTTCGATATGCATGGATGCGGGCCGGGTGGAGGGAACCCTGTGTGTGGTGCAGGCGCCGAGGGACCTCATGGCCATTGAGGGGACCGGACAGTTCAAGGGACGGTATCATGTTCTCATGGGGGTCCTCTCCCCCATGAGAGGAGTCGGCCCTGAGGATCTGAAGGTAGCGGAACTCCTCTGCAGGGTTCGGGAGGAAAGAGTCCGGGAAGTAATTCTGGCCACCAACCTGGATGTGGAGGGCGAGGCCACGGCCTCCTATCTCGTGTCCGCTATGAAGCCTCTTGGAGTTAAGGTTTCGAGAATCGCCAGGGGTATCCCCATCGGAGGAAGTCTTGAACATGCCGACGCGGTTACCCTGGGGCTCGCCATTGACGGGCGCAATGAACTGTAAACCCTTGATAATGGCTGTCTTTTCCGGTATAGAGTTGTTTTGCATTCATGTGTATGCTAGTTATTGAAAATATCAATTTTTTCAGTTGAAGAAAGGTTCCCATCTGTGTTGCCAAATCTTGTTCTTTACGAGGAAGAGTTCAAACTTGTCACCGATGTGATCCAACGTCTTGTTTCCAGTGCCAACGCCAATGTTGTCTTTCTCGTTGATAAAAACGGTCAGCTCATAACCAGCGCCGGCCAGACTGCAGGTATCGACACAACGTCCCTCGCCTCTCTCACGGCTGGGAACATCGCGGCTACGGGCGGGCTTGCCAAACTCATCGGCGAGAAGGAATTTTCCATCCTCTTTCACGAGGGTGAGAAAGACAACATCCACATCTCCATCATTGGTCACAGGGTTATTCTGGTTGTGATCTTCGACGAGAGAAGCTCCCTTGGGCTTGTCCGGCTCCGTGTGAAAAAGACCAGCGAGGAGCTGGGAAAGATCTTCGAGCAGATCGACACCAAGGCCGGGATCGATACAACCGAGCTGGGCGTCGATTCCCCATTCGCCGAGATCACCGACGACGATATCGAAAACCTCTTCAGTTAACGGGAGCAAACCGGGGCATGTCGTTCATCAACTACTCCTCCAGGGAGATCAACTGCAAGATCGTTTATTACGGTCCCGGTTTGTGCGGGAAAACGACTAACCTCCAGTTCATATACAAGAAAACGAACCCTCAGGCTCGGGGCAAGATGATCAGCCTCGCCACCGAGACAGACCGGACTCTTTTCTTCGATTTTCTCCCTCTTTCCCTCGGGGACATACGCGGTTTCAAGACAAGGTTTCACCTCTACACCGTACCCGGACAGGTTTTCTATGATGCTTCTAGAAAACTGATCCTCAAAGGTGTGGACGGTGTGGTTTTCGTCGCGGACAGCCAGGTTGAGAGGATGGAAGCCAATATCGAGAGTTTCGAAAACCTGCGTCAGAACCTCAAGGAACAAGGTTACGACCTGGATACCGTTCCCCTGGTCATCCAGCACAACAAGAGGGACCTCCCCAATGTTGTCTCCATCGAGGAGATCAACAAGGCGATCAACCAGAGGAACGTCCCTGCTTTCGAGGCGGTTGCGCCGGAGGGGGTAGGGGTTTTCGAGACACTTAAGGCTATCGCGAAAATGGTGCTGATAGAGCTGAGGAAAGGCTCGGGGGGATAGCGCCACGTTCCGGCGCATCACAGTCCAGAGTCCAGTGTCCATCCCCCTTCGCTAACGCCTGTCGAACAGTTACGGGGGACAGGGAGTCCAGAGAATACAACCGCCGTAAGGCGGTTTTTTAATGGCGCTCAGCGGCCTGTAATGGCCCAAGGTCCAAAGCCCAAAGAAATTCCACGGTAAACAAGGGACATTGATTCCATCAAATTTTGTAATTATTTGGATATGTTCCCCTTAAAACTGTTCATATTTTTCTATTGTCGTTTATCATAATCAGAACAGTTTAGATCAGACATGGAAAGGAGGAGCGCCTATGGCTGAGGAAATCAAGGCGGGCTGCGCCAGGCCAACGGGAGGGCCGGTAGGCGAAAAGCCTGTGAAGCCGAAAGAAGATGAGCAGACACCAAAAGAGGAGGTGAGGTCGATGGTCATGGTTGGGAGGAAAGCGCCGGACTTCACGGCGCCAGGATATCACAAGGGGAAATTCGTCAACATCAAACTTTCAGAGTATCTGGGCAAGTGGGTCCTCCTGTGCTTCTATCCGGGTGACTTCACCTTTGTCTGAGCGACCGAGATCTCGGCAGTTGCCGAGAAATTTCCGCAGTTCCAGAAACTGGGAGTAGAGATCCTTTCCATGAGCATCGACAGCATCTTTGTCCACAAGATGTGGAACGATAACGAACTGTCAAAGATGGTGGAAGGAGGCGTCCCGTTCCCCATGCTCTCGGACACGGGTGGGAGAGTGGGGAACATATACGGTGTCTACGATGAGGACGCCGGTGTGGAAACCCGGGGACGCTTCATTATCGACCCTGACGGCGTTGTCCAGGGATACGAGGTCCTGACACCTCCCGTGGGACGCAACGTAAATGAGAGTTTCCGACAAGTCCAGGCGTTCCAGCTCGTGCGTGAGAGCAAGGGCACCGAAGCGACGCCCTCCGGATGGAGGCCTGGAAAAACCACGCTGAAACCCGGCCCCGACCTGGTTGGCAAGGTCTGGGAGGTTTGGAAGACCGATATGGCTTTTGATTAAGAGATTAGAAAAGTGGAAAGGTTAAAGGTAAAAGGGTAAAGGGAAAGGCCGAAGGCCCTGAGCATTATCACGACAGGGTCGAAGGGGAGAAAGAGTGAAAAAGCGGACTTGCGTCCGCTTTTTCATTGAAGGCTCCAACTCACAAAAGAGAATATAATCATTTTTTAGGAAGAAAACAGTGAAAGGGATTTAATCTGTTGAGGGTTGAGGGTTGAAAATTGAGGATTTGCAGTTTGCGGTTTGAAGTTGGAGGTTTGAAGTCGATAAACCTCAGTGCACCGGTGCACCGGTGCACTTGTGCACTGGAACCGTCCCCTCTTTGTCAACAAGTACCACGCGCAGATCCATGACGTTTGTGAGCGTGGGACCCGTGATCAACAGATCCCCCAGCCTCTCGAAGAACGGGTAGGAATCGTTGTTGTCCAGGAAAGCATGAGGGTCCATTCCCGTCTCCCGGGCCCGGGAGACGGTGGTCCCATCGGCGATGGCGCCAGCCGCGTCGGTAGCCCCGTCTGTACCATCCGTTCCTCCCGACAGGATCGTGACACCCGAAAACCCCTCGATACCGAGGGCCGCGGCCAGGGCAAACTCCTGGTTGCGTCCGCCCTTTCCGCCCCCCCTTACGGTGACTGTAGTCTCCCCCCCTGAGAGAACGCAGGCAGGGGGGGGGACGGGATACCCTTCATTCAGAATTCTCCCGGCCACCGCGGCATGCGAGGCGGCCGCATCCCGTGTCTCGCCGGTGATGGTGTTGGAGAGGATCCGTGTATTGTATCCCAACTCCCGAGCCAGATCCCCGGCCGCCCGAGTGGCGATGACATTAGTGCCCACCAGAACGTTGGTAACGGCCGCCACCTCGGGACCGGAAGGTTTTGGCGTCTCGGGGTTCTTCCTTTCAGATCCTCCTAGGAGATAGGACAAAACGGTTTTCGGAACTCTGGCGGTCAAACGGTAATAATCCAGAATAGACAAGGCCTGGGAGAAGGTCGTCGGGTCTCCAACGGTTGGGCCGGAGGCGATAACATCCAGAGGGTCTCCAACCACATCGGAGAGAATGAGGGTAACGACCCGGGCGGGGAGTGCCTCACGGGCGAGTCCGCCCCCTTTCAGAAACGAGAGGTGCTTGCGGATACAGTTGACTTCGCTGATTTCAGCCCCGCTGGCCAGGAGGAGATCCGTTACGGCACGTTTGTCGGACAGGGTGATGGGAGGAACGGGAGAGGGTAGAAGGGCTGATCCCCCTCCGGACAGGAGGCAAAGGACCAGGTCCCCCTCGCGTGTTCCCTCCAGAAGTTCACGGATTTCCACCGCGACGGCAAGTCCCGCATAATCGGGGACCGGATGGGCCGCTTCCCGGAGAAGGATCTTCCTCACCGGTGCCAGATACCCGTATTTGACGGCCACGATCCCCTTGAAAACCAAGTCCCCCAGGATGTCTTCCACCGCGGCAGCCATGGGGGCCCCGGCTTTTCCCGCCCCCACCACAAAGATCCTGCCATCCGGGGCGAGGGGGACCTCTTCCTCTCCCGCGAAAAGGACCCCGTCACGGAAACCAAGATGATTGGCGACAGCGCGCCCTGGCTCCACCGCCGCGACCCCGGCCAGGAAGATCTCAATCGCATCACGTTTGAGTTGGGATTCCACAGATCTTTTGCTCCCAACTGATCCAGGGTCCAGGATCCAGAATCCAGGATCTAAGGCTGAACTTCAAACCTCAAACCTCAAACTTTTTCAAAAACCATTGCCTTGAATATCTCCCCCATCCCGTCCTCGTGGATCAGGTTTTTCACCGTCAGCCACAATCCTGTGGCTTCTTTTTCCGGCAGCTGTTCCATCTGGCCTGCCAGGAGATCGAGGATCCCGGCCTTGATGAGGAAGGAGGACTGGCTGGTATAGGAACGAAGGGTAAACCCTGCTTCCAGTGCAAGGGTCTTCAGAAAGGAAAAGTTCACATGGGCGGTGATGTCCTTCTCCCCCGGATCCTCGTACGGGTTGGTATCCACCTGGTGACGTTTGTAGCATCTCAGGGTTCCGCCCATGCGCCACGGCACGATGAGGCCGTCAGAAAACTCCCCGTAATCGACGACAACCAGTTTGCCCCGGCCCAGAACACGTGCGGTTCTCCCGATCCACGGGCCCCATTCCGAGGAGACCTCTGTTCGAAAACCCTCGGGAAGGCCCGTCAGGAGATCGTGAAAACCCTCCGGAGGTTTATCAATCGGAAGCAGGACCTCTTCGATTTCCCCGTTCTTCTGATCGACGTGAACCTCCATGGGGTTCCCATCCCGTTTTTCGAAAATGCGCAGAGGAAGAGCATCGAAGAACTCGTTGGCGAGGACAACACCATCCACGGGATCAAGGTCATCCACTTCCTCTGCCGGAAGAACACGGACCGGCCGGCCGGTAAACCTGGCCTTGAGATCTCTTTGCCGGGGTCCGCTTGCCTCCACAAGGATCAGGGAGAGAGGGGGCCCTTTCGGGTCCCAGTGGTCAAGGAGGTCCTGGGCAAGCTGACCGTTTCCTGGACCCAGTTCGAGGACCGTTACCCCGCTGAAATCAATTTTCACGGCCTCGCTCCGAATCCAGGCAGCCAGGGTCTGCCCGAAGAGGGCGTGCACATGGGGGGCCGTAAAAAAATCACCTGCCGGACCGGTGATGTGCTCCTGTCTCTGATAATAGCCCAGGTCGGAATGATAGAGGCACATCTCCATATAGCGGGAGAAGGGGATGGGCCCCTTCTCCCGGATTTCCTGGAAGATGATTTCCTTGAGGGTCTTTTTCATGGCAGTGAACACGGATTTGTTTTCCCAATTATGACGGGTCCGGTGAACGGAGTCCAGAGCGTAAAATCTGGCCTTACGGGGCCGGTATTGGTTGACTCGCGGAATGAGGAGTAGGAGAATAAAAATACGTTTAACGTTTAACGTTGAACGTTGAACGTAAAAAGGATAAGAAAATTCCTGTCTGATCACAGACCACCACTCTCAGGAGGGGGAAAATCATGAGTGAGATCGCCGATATCTACGCAAGACAGATACTCGATTCCAGGGGCAACCCCACTGTTGAAGTTGATGTCTATCTTGAGAGTGGGGCGTTTGGGCGGGCGGCCGTACCATCGGGAGCTTCCACGGGAAAGAAGGAGGCTCTGGAGATCCGTGACGGGGATAAAAAACGGTTCCTCGGCAAGGGAGTGACCACCGCGGTGGAATCGGTCAACGACCGCATTGCCCCGGCTCTGATCGCCTATGAAGGCCTGGAACAGTCAGAAGTGGATCAGGTCATGATCGAGCTGGACGGTACGGAGAACAAGAGCGACCTTGGCGCCAACGCCATCCTGGGCGTTTCCATGGCCGTGGCCCGGGCCGCCGCTGACGAACTCGGGGTCCCTCTCTACCGCTACATTGGGGGCCTTTCCGCCAACATTCTGCCCGTACCCATGCTGAACGTTGTCAACGGAGGGGTTCATGCTGACAGCGGTCTTGATATCCAGGAGTTTATGATCTTTCCTTGGGGCGCCGATGTTTTCGCTGACTCCCTCAGGATGGGCGTAGAAGTATTTCACAATTTAAAGGCGATCCTGTCGGAGATGGGGCACGCGGTTTCGGTGGGTGATGAAGGCGGTTTTGCCCCGAGACTGCCCGGGAACCGTGCGGCCCTGGACGCTATTTTGAAGGGGATCGAGGTTGCCGGCTTCAGGCCGGGAGAAGATGTGGCAATCTGCCTGGATGCGGCTGCATCAGAGTTTTATCGGGATGGCGTCTATGTCCTTGGCTCCGAGGGGAAAGAACTTTCCCCCGAACAGATGGTCGATTATTACACGGACCTGGTGAACAGTTATCCCATTGTTTCCATCGAGGACGGCATGGCCGAGGATGACTGGGACGGTTGGGCACTGCTCACGGAAAAACTGGGAGGGCAGGTTCAGATCGTTGGGGACGATATTTTCGTAACGAACATCCAGATCCTCTCGGAGGGAATATCCAAGGGGGTCGCCAACTCTATCCTGATCAAGCTCAACCAGATCGGCACTGTAACGGAGACATTAGAGACCATCCGTCTGGCCCGCCGGGCAGGATACTCCTCGGTGATCTCTCACCGGTCCGGGGAAACGTGTGACACTTTCATTGCCGACCTGGCCGTGGCCATGGGCACGGGCCAGATCAAAACCGGAGCCCCCAGTCGATCCGAGCGAGTGGCCAAGTACAACCAGCTCCTGCGTATTGAGGAAGAACTGGATGAGGAAGCTTTTTTCCTGGGACAGGCGTGTCTGCGGTACCCGGCGGTGGAGGAATAAATACCAGTAGCAGTAGAAGTAATAGTAATAGGGGAAGCGCTTGGCAAATTACCGTGCATCTGAGCCGACACTCTTGCAATAACTTTACCTGGAGTCGTTATCATTACTATTACCATTACCACTACTGAGATCTGATGATCCCTCTTCGCGACAATATTCCCTCGAGGACGGTTCCTTTTGTTACCTACGTCCTGATCGGAGCCAACACTCTGGTTTTTCTCCTCGAGATCGGGATGGGCCGGGATCTGCCTGCCTTTATCCACGTGTTCGGAATGGTGCCCGAGAGGGTGGTCGGCATCGCCACCCGGGCTCCGGAACTGATCCTCTGGGCGATCGTCCCCTTTTTCACCTCCATTTTCCTTCATGGCGGCTGGCTTCATCTCATCGGAAACATGCTGTTCCTGTATATCTTCGGGGATAACGTGGAAGGTGTCATGGGGCACTTCCGGTATCTTGTTTTTTATTTGATCTGCGGCGTGGCCGCCTCCCTGGTCCACCTTATTTCTGCTCCTTCCAGCCCTGTGCCCACGGTGGGCGCTTCCGGAGCCATAGCCGGGGTCCTCGGGGCCTATTTCGTGCTCTTTCCGGCAGCGCGGGTTGTTACCCTCATCCCCATCTTTTTTTTCTTCCAGATCGTGGAGATTCCCGCTTTCATTTTCCTTGGGTTCTGGTTTCTGCTTCAGTTCCTCATCGGTTCCGCGGCACTTTTCTCCTCTCCGGGAGCAGGAGGAGTGGCCTGGTGGGCCCATATCGGTGGCTTCGCGGCCGGTGTCGGGTATACCCTCTGGCGATACCGATTCCTGAGAGAAAGGAGGATGGGATAATTCAATTGAGGATTAAAGATTGAGGATTGAGAATTGAGGATCAGTTTGAAGTTTGTGGTTTGAAGTTGGGGGAAAAGCACGTTGGACATTGGACGTTTGACGTTGGAATATTCTTGATGTTTGAGGTTTGAAGTATGATGTTTGAGGTTGTAGCCTGCGGCATACTGACGGGCGATGAAACGAACGAGATCGAAAATTATAAATTTTTCGCCTAAACGCCAATATTATCCTTACACAGTGAATAAATCGCAGATTGCAACTTCAAACTTCAAACCGCAAACTTCAAACTCCTGTTTCTTCCGTGGTTCCTGGGATATAATTATCAATTCAGAAAATAGCGTCTGGTCATAATCATGATGAAACCATTCGCGGAGAGGATATTCATGATCGGTGGATTGGGTATTCAGGAGCTGCTTATCGTTTTTGTCATTGCCCTGATATTTTTCGGGGGGAAAAAGCTCCCCGAGGTAGGTCAGAACCTCGGGAAAGCCCTGCGCAACTTCAAGGCAGCCGAGGAAGAGGTCCAGCAGGAGCTCGAGGATGCGGTGAAGGATCCCTCCGCATCGGAGGAAAAAACGGAAGAATCGGTTTCCAAAAATAGCGGGGAATCAGAAGGTGAACCGGGAAAGGAAAATGGCAGTGAGAAAACTGCGGACGATGGCCAAAAAGACAGATAATAGGTGCGTAAAGAAGGATCAGTGATGCCCGGGAAAAGCGACGCGACAAGGGAAAAAATCCCTCTGCCCGATTACCGGGGGGACCTTGTATATTCCTGTATCGAATGCCGGAGAGAGTATCCCATTGAAGAGTTTCACTACACCTGTCCCTCCTGCGGTTCTCTCCTCAAACTGGTGGACAGGGCTTTTGACTCACTTCGGGAGACGTCGGGAGCCCGCTGGAGGGAGATTTTCGACCACCGCAGGATGTCTAACGATCCTTCCCTGTCCGGGATATTCCTTTTTCATGAACTGATCCTGCCCCTGGTGCCCCCCGGAGATGTGATCTACCTTGGGGAAGGGCATACGCCCCTGATCCGTGCCAACCCGGAACTCTCCCGGTGGTTGGGAGCCGGGTTCTATGTGAAGAACGACGGCCAGAACCCTTCCGCCAGTTTCAAGGACAGGGGAATGGCCAGCGCGATCAGTTATTTAAACCACATCATCCGGAAAAAGGAGTTGAAACAGGTCCTGGGGATCTGTGCGAGCACGGGGGACACTTCGGCCGCGGCCGCTTTGTACCTGTCCTATCTTCCCGGGGATCGAGTCAAGTCCGTTGTCCTTCTTCCGAAGGGCAAGATCACACCCCAGCAGCTATCCCAGCCCCTGGGAACTGGAGCCACCGTCATCGAAATGCCCGGGGTTTTTGACGACTGCATGCGTGTGGTAGAGGACCTCTCGGAGAATTACGAGGTTTTTCTCCTTAACAGCAAAAACCCGGTGCGTATCAACGGCCAGAAAAGTTTCTCTTATGAGGTGGCCCAGCAGCTAAATTGGGATACCAGGGGCCTCGCGGTGGTGCTCCCCATCGGCAACGCGGGAAACATCACGGCAGTCATGGAGGGTTTCCTGGATCTGCACCGCCTGGGGTTGATTGATGATCTTCCCGTTGTTGTGGGGGTTCAAAGCCACCATGCTGATCCGGTGTACAGGTGGAACCAGACCGGGAACTATAGACCCGTATCGGTTTCACCAAGTGTTGCCCAGGCGGCCATGATCGGGGATCCGGTGTCTTTCCCGAAGGTGCGGCAGTTGGTTCGGGAGCATTTCGAGGGCAGATTCTTCGTCGTGCGGGTGACAGAGCAGGAGATCATGGAGGGGATGCTTACGGCCAATCACCACGGTCACGTGGTCTGTACCCAGGGCGGAGAATCCATCGCGGGTCTGAAAAAAGCGGTGGACGAGGGGTTAGTGGATCGATCGCACTCCCTTGTGGTGGACAGCACGTCCCACCAGCTCAAGTTCTCCGAGTTCCAGAGGATGTACTTCGAGGATTCCTTTCCGAAGGGATACGAAGTGGTTCCGGAAGAGAGGCTCCAGAACGCCCCCGTTTCCATCGATGGCGGAGCCGAGGCCGTCGCGGAATACCTGAAACTGGCAAAAAAGTAGAAAGTTGAAAGGCGAAAGGTTAAAGAAGAAAGAAACCAGCGTCTAGAGTCTAGACACTGCTTTATAAAGATCACAAATGTTATATGACAATTGGATCGCAGCTTAAACATATTATCGCTGTTTTCTTGATTGGTATGGCTCTTCTGATTCCCCGGTCTATCCTGGCCAATGAGGCTGTTGTACTCCTCCACGGGATCGGGAACCTCCCTCTCTCCATGAAATACCTGGAAAACCGCCTCGAGAAGGCTGGCTTCAGTGTCCAGAATTTCGGCTACCCGAGCACAGATATCCCCATCGGGGAGGCGGCGGAAAGGGTGAGAAGTAAAGTGATGGCCCTGGGCTCCGATGTCACGGTCCATTTTGTCGCTCACAGCATGGGGAACATCGTCGTGCGGAACATGCTGGGAGAAAAACTGCCGAACCTTGGCAGGATGGTGATGATCGCTCCGCCTAACCAGGGTTCCCTGGCCGCCCAGCGGCTTCGTGACCTCGATATGTATCAGTGGATCTTCGGTCCCGCGGGGCAGCAGCTTTCCGCCGACAGGAAGGAATTTTTCGACTCCCTCCCGGTTCCCCCATGTCAGTTCGGGATTATCGCCGGCGGACGGGGAACGGAGAAAGGATATAATCCGCTCCTTCCGGGGGATGACGACGGCACGGTCAGGGTTGAGGAAACCATGCTCCCGGGGGCGGCCGATTTTATTCTGGTAAACAGCACCCACACACTGATCCTGTTCGATAAGGAGACTGCCCTGCAAACGGTCCACTTTCTGAAATTCGGGAAATTTCAGAAACCATCCGGTGTCCGGGACCCAGGGGAAAACCCAGATTGATCGGTTGTTATTTTGTATCAATTATGTCATATTTTGCCCAGTCGAGAGTGCTGGTCAGGGAAGGAGGGACCCAATGCTTCTGGCTGTGATGGGCGATAGTCACGATCACCGCGATGCCTTGAAAACAGCTGTGAATTTTGCGGTGGAAAAAGGAGCAAAGGCCCTCTTTCACACGGGTGATCTGATCTCGCCCTTTATGCTGGAAGTTCTCAGTGCCTTTAAGGGGCGGATTTATCTCGTGAAAGGCAACAACGACGGTGACCCTCTCGCCGTCTCCCGCACCATCCCCCAGCAGTGCCCGCAGATCAAGGAGTACGGGGAGTTCATCACGGTGGATTTCGAGGATTTCCGCGTGGCCCTGACCCACTACCCTGAGCACGCCCGTGCCCACGCCATGGCCGGGGATTTCGACCTGGTATTCTTCGGACACACCCACCTTTACTCCGAGAAAATGATCGGTGACACTCTGCTCCTGAATCCGGGGACCGTCATGGGGTTTGAGGAAAGCGCTTCTTTCTGTCTCCTGGAGAGCGATACCAAGGAGGTCCGAAGGCTGTTCATTTGATAACCCCGGGAAAAGGCGCGAGGGTGCTTTTTCCATTCCAGGCCCGGGGCCAAAGCCTCGGGCCTTTCCAGCTGACCAGGCACCCATGGATCTGTCATGCCCCGAACTGTTTTTCTAGCTTTTGGCGATTCCATCACTGCCGGATACGGGGTTGCCAGAGGCTTCGTCCCGTTTCTCTGCGCGAGGATCACCCAAGCTTACCATGCCCTGGATCTCCTCCCGGTTAATTCGGGTGTGAGCGGTGACAACAGTCGGGACGGCCTGTCTCGGCTGGACCGTGATGTCCTGCAGTACAATCCTGATCTCGTAACCGTCAACTTCGGCGTTAATGACGCCTTCTCGGGGATTTCCACGGACCAGTTTACCCAGAACCTGGAGAGCATGGCTCTTAAGATCCGGGAAACAGGATGTTGCCGCATCGTGTTCCTTTCCTGTGAGGTTATCCCCGAAAAGTGGGCGGAAGAGCAGATCCTTCCCTACTGGGAAGGGATGAAAAGTGCGGCCGATGCGAGCGGGTGTATTTACGCTGATGTCCACGGCCGGTGGGAAAAAGAGATCGATGAGGGACGTCCAGAGAGCGACCTCATCATCCCCGGCGACCTGCATCCAAATGAAGAGGGCCATCGGCTCATCGCGGATGCGGTGTTTGAGGCGATGCAAGTGTCTAAAATCCTGGAGGATCTTTAACCCCTGAATCGCCAGGGTGCGGGGCCGCAGTGTCTAGACTCTAGATTCTAGACTCTAGAAACTGCTTTGCCGTAAATCCCCCGGTGTATTAGCGTGAGTTTCAATTCCCGTTTCGATAATATCAACACGCATCCCGGATTCCCTGTTGAATAAAAAGGTTAAAGATATGAAAAGGTTAAAAAAACGACTCAAAGAGTGCGCCAGAAATGCTGGCGCCGATCTGGTGGGCATTGCCACCAGAAACCGCTTGGCGGATGCCCCGGCATCCGGAAACCCCACCCACGTTCTGCCCTCCGCCCGTTCCGTCATCTCCTTCGCTGTGGCGCTGGATCAGAAGGCTGCCTGCAGCTTCATCGGCAAAGAGGATTGGTTAAGCCATGGTGAAGACAGAAAGACGGTCGTCAAAAGGCTCTACTCCATAGGAGACAGGCTGGTAAGCCTCCTCAGAGAGGAGGGGGTCGCCGCGGTTAACGTCGATATCAACAATAAATACCGCTTGGAGGAGGGAGCCGCGGATGTGACCGAGATGACTGAGTTTTACCCTGATTTTTCCCACCGCTACGGGGCGGTAGCCGCCGGTATCGGCCGATTGGGATGGAGCGGCAACCTGATGACGCCGGAGTACGGCGCCCTCGTGGAGCTTGGAAGCGTGCTCACGTCCCTAGAGCTGGAGCCTGACCCCCTTCTCGAGAAAAACCCGTGTGATGGCTGTAAAATCTGCTCGCTGGTCTGCCCTGTTGGAATGATAAGCACCAGGGAATCGGTCCAGGTTAAGGTGGCAGGCGTTATCGAGGAGATCGCGAGGAAGCGCCCCAACACCTGCTGCTGGATCGGATGTTCAGGTTATGAAGGGCTCTCGGGAGACGGAAAATGGTCCAACTGGAGCCCCTATCGGCTCGGAGCCCCCTTGCCGGAAGAGAAAGGCGAGTTGGACGCCCTTTGCATCAAACTCCAGAAGGCCGATCCGTTGATGCAGGCGGAAGAAAACTATTTTTCCGATTATCGGTCTGCGGTATTTGATCCGGAATGGTTCTATTACACTGTATGCGGGTTTTGCCGGAGCGCATGCTCGCCAGACCGGGAGGAGCGGCTGGAGAACCGGAAAAAACTGCACCGATCGGGAGTGGCCACTCTCCGATCAGACGGAATGCACGTTGTCGCTGCTAAAGATACGGTGGAATTGGAAACACCCTTTGTGGTGAAGGTCGTGGTAGCCAGAAACGACCTGGACCAGTTCAGGAAAACAGATGGAACCTGGGGGGAACGCTCCGGAAAATGCCCCATGGACAAAGAAGTGCTTTCCTACCTGATAAAGCGGACGAGGTGATCTGCCCCTCTCAAAGGACAGACTGCATGTGGATGTTCCTTTCACCGTCCCTGAGTTTTTCCAAAGAAATCAGCGGTTCTGTCGTCAGAGCCAGGAAAGGAAATGGAAGTCTATTCTGCTAATCTTGGGGTTTTTTCAGGTTCTGTTAGGATCTCCTGGGGAATTCTCGGTGTCAAAGACAGTTTCTCGCGAGTTGGTTTATTCAGCATTGCGTTCCAATTCATGAGAATCCTGGGGTTGCAGCTGAACGGTAATTCGAGGACTGTCGGGAATGTGCAAGGTCTGCATGTGGAACGGGATGACGATGTTTTCCTCATTGTAACGCTTGTGTAAGCGCTTAACGAACTCGTGCGTGATCAGGTAGCTGCCATAAAACTCTTCCACCGCAAGAATGGCTCGAAAGTTTATGGCGGATCCACCGAACTCATTGTAACGGATCCTTGGTTCGAAGTCCTTGCTGGCTCCGTCAACTGTGGCCTGAACATCCTTGGCGATTTCTAAGGTTATCTGCTCCACATGCTCGAGGTCACTTTGATAGTGAACTCCGACATTGATGTATACCATCATCGTTTTGAAGGGCTGGTGGTAGTTGGTCAGGATCGTTGAGGCCAGCTTGGCGTTGGGAACGATAATCATGTTGTCGTTAATAGCCTTGATGATGGTGTTGCGCCATGTGACGTCAGTAACATACCCTTCTTCTCCGGTTTCGAGATGGATGAAGTCACCTGGTTTGACCTGTTTGGCGGCCAGGATCTGCATTCCAGCGAAAAGGTTGGAAAGGGTTTCCTGGAGGGCCAGGGCCACCGCCAGGCCACCCACCCCCATTGCTGTAAGTGCCGGTGTAATGGAGATTCCAAGGGACTGAAGGACAACCATGATCCCGATGGCGTAAACGATCAGCTTTATTATCAACGTAAAGAGAGAGATCGTGGGTGCATCCCCTGCCTTTTTCTTTGCGTGCAGGTCGAAAAAACCGATCGAGATCCTGGCCAATACAACGGTGAGAGAGAATACGAAAAGAACCTCGGACGCATTGCTCAGGAACCTGGTCAATCCCGGATTAAGAGGTGTAAAAGTCAGGGTTCCCTCGAAACCGAGGAGAAATCCCCAAAGGAAAACTATCCCACGCATGGAATGGGCTATTTGCGTTGCAGCATCGAAGTGGATCTTCTTGGTTGCCCTGAGGATGAGCGGAAGAACCAGTTTTTCGCATAGAAGACCGAGCAACAGTCCTCCCGCGAGGAATGCGGCGGGGACCAGCCAGGGTTCAACTGTAGTGTATGAGAGCACAGAACCTCCCGATGGAATCAAGTTTAATGTCGGGGTAGTATAATAAGATTTTAAATAAGGTGAAAGAGTAACGATCATACCTGCTGGCAGTCGACAGGAGGCCAAAAATGAATAGCCGAAGTGAACATTCAGGTGGGCGGAAAAAGGTTTTCCAGTTCAGGACGCCGCCCGGTTCCGTTCCCGGTAGCCTTGTGAGCGACCCGGAGGCACCGTTTCCGAAGATTCACGTTCTGGCATGGTCAAATAGTGAAATTGTTGAAAAGGAACAGACTTCCGTATCGGAAGTGGGAGAATTCCAAAAAAAATGGCCCATGATGTGGGTCCATGTGGAAGGTCTCGGGGATGCGGAAACGCTTAAGAAACTCACTGAAATCTTCGGAATCCACAAGCTGGCCATGGAAGATGTCGTTCATGTGCACCAGAGATCCAAGGTTGAGGAGTACGAAAGTCAGTTGTTCATCATCACTCGAATGCCGTATCTATCTGAGGACCGGATCGGGACGGAACAGGTGAGCATTTTCCTCGGCTCCGATTTTGTATTGAGCTTCCAGGAGCGAAAAGGGGACTGTCTGGAACCGGTGCGGGAAAGGGTTCGGAAAAGCAAGGGCAGGATTCGTCAAGCTGGGGCCGACTACTTGGCCTATGCCATCCTTGATGCTGTCGTCGATGCCTGGTTTCCCATTCTGGAACAATATGGTGAACTGCTGGAGGGGTTGGAGGAGAAAATCCTGGGGGGGCCGACCAGAGAAACAGTAGCTGAGATCCACGGGATTAAGAGGGACTTGCTGGAAATCCGGCGAACGATCTGGCCCATGAGGGAAACTGTCAATGGCCTGCTAAGAGAGGAGGATCTGATCCAGAAAGAAACACATCTATACTTGAGAGATTGTTATGATCACGTCGTTCAGATCATTGAAATCGTGGAGAGTTATCGAGACATGGCTTCAGGCCTCATGGATTTTTATCTTTCCTCGGTGAGCAACCGCATGAACGAAGTGATGAAAGTCCTTACGGTTATCGCAACCATCTTCATCCCCCTGACCTTTATTGCCGGGATCTATGGCATGAATTTCAATCCGGAGGTTTCACCTTTCAATATGCCAGAATTGAACTGGACGTACGGATATGTGGCTGTCTGGCTTTTGATGTTTGGGATGGGCGGGGCGATGCTGGTTTTTTTCAGACGCCAGGGATGGCTGGGAAGGTCAAAAAAGGCGCGGGATAAAAAAGATGAATTTTAAAGGAGTATGATATGAAACGTTGGGCTGCCGTTATTATCGGGGTTTTGTGTCTCATCCTTTTGATCCAGAATGCCGAAGTTGTTTCGTTCAAGATCCTCTTCTGGAAAATAAGTATGTCTCGGATTATCGCTTTTCCGATGCTCGTTCTTGTAGGTGCGGCGCTTGGTTACATCGTTGGGCGACACACAAAATACGGGATCAGACGCTGAAGGATTTGGGGTCTGAAGGATTTGGGGTCAGAGCTCAGATTCTCAGGTTTTGCCCGTTTTGACCCTCCAGCGCACTAAGGAAAGACAAGCCTCTCTAGACTGTGAAAAATTCCCGGGCTGACCCCCTTCACTTGAGCTCTGCCCCCATTGATTCCTTCGGTACACGCTTAGAGAAATCGGACATTACCTGAAGCTCAACCCTGATTACCTGTCACTCTTCATCGCTGAAATAAGAAAAACGTCAGAAGGCAGGTCCTGACCCCACCGGGGTTCCTGAGGTATAATTATATTCATGCCGACACAATTTGAATGCGCTGGTCTGGGTGTGTCCAGGTATTAGCTTCCGATGCTCCCCGTTTGATGCTGGCAAACATCCAGGCAGTGGTAAGAGGTCAGGAGCTTTGCCTGGCGGAGAAAGATCATGTTGTTTGACATGGATAAAAAAGCCCCGGATCCATCACGGGGAATTATTTTAAGGACGGCCTTTCATGAAGCTGGCCATGCGGTTGTGGGAAATAAGCTTGGTTTACACTTCACTCACGTTGACATGAAAACGGACAGTGAGATCGTGAGCCTGATCGAGAGTGCCAGCTTTGAGAATCCCGATCCGGATGACTTCGGCTGTGTCCACTTCGATGATCCAATACTTGAACTGGTCGGGGAGGAACCGTCGCAGCTGAAAAACAGGGAGGAGTTTACCCTCTGGATAAAAAATTTCCGGATCAACGCAATAAATTCCCTGGCAGGAGAAGTGGCTGAATACAAACGACCAAACAGTTTGGAAGATGATTCCCTTAAGAATTTTCTGGAGGGGCATCGGCATCACCAGGAACTGACCGAGATGCTCGAGTCAGCGTTTCATGATTTGGATTTTTCCCTGAACATGGAGGAATCGGCCGATAATATTATGGAAGGCTGCATCACCAAAGCTGAAAAAATGGTTACAGATCATTGGCAACCAATCGAGGCTCTTGCTGGTGTTCTCCTGAACAGGAGAAAAATATTTGAAAATGAAGTAAATATCATTATCCACAAAGCTGAAAAGGAGATTTTGAGGTAGGGAAAATAGGGATCCACCAAACTGAAGTCAGTGGAGCAGGGAGAGGGGATCAAAACAAGGAGAAGGGGGCTCCGGAAGGTCGCTTTCCTGGTTTCACTGAAAAGCTTACCCAAAATTTACTGGCACTAAGTTTGGTCGAAAGTCAGGTTCTCATGTTTTTTTGAAGGATGAGCCTCTTTTTTCCCGGCTTTTGCTGAGTTCCTTCAAATTCTTCCTGTTCCCAGTAATGAAGGCTTCCTTTTTGAGATGGGACCGGGATTTGATTTGGTGTTCGCGTACGATGTGTAGGAAAAAACTTATTTGAAATGCCGGTTAACGAATGCACGACCAGAACCGGATTTTAAATATCGTTCAAAAGCTAACGCATTTTCATCATCAGGAATTCTGAGGGCCACTAAGAGATTCCAGGGCCGGAACTTGGAGGTGTGGGGTGACTGACCGAAGTTGTGCTGCCTTAAGCGGCGATTCAAGTTCCATGTATGGCCGACATAGTATTGCTTTGTATGGCGCATGCTTTGAATGACATGAACATATTCCATCACTCAATCTCCAGTGTTGGATTTTGAGTGATGAGTGCAATTAATCTGACAAACGTAATTTATTTGGGATCAGAGCGAATGATAAACGTAAAGATGGCTGCCAAAAAAAGCCCGCCGTCGCTCCCCATGAAAACCCAGATTAGGGTTGAGGGTGAGCTATGGCGGGCAGCCTTCGTTTTCCAAGCTCTTTAAGATTTACATGGCCTGCCAGCCGAAGCTTGGAAAGCGAAGGCTGGTGGAGCTGAACGGGATCGAACCGTCGACCTCTTGACTGCCAGTCAAGCGCTCTCCCAGCTGAGCTACAGCCCCACGTTTGAAACGAACGTCCTATATACCCTCCAATCTATTGAGTGTCAACCTTGTCCGGGGTTTGCCTGAACCGGCTCAATTGGTGTCTTGGGGAGTTTTAGCCGGTTCAGTCTTGGGCTCCGGAGCAGGCTGTTTTTTCGGGGCGGTTTTTTTTGCGGGAGTCTTTTTCCTGACCGTCGTTTTTCCGGCCGGGGACTTTTTTGCTGTCGTCTTCGTTGTCTTTTCCTTTTCCGGTTTCTCCGTTTTTCCGGCCTGTTTCATCTCTTTTTCCAGGGTCCTGATCTCCTTGTCGATCTCCTTGATCTCCCGGAGGATCTCCTTGGTCCCCGGCAGGGCGAGAGAAGAGTCCCGGGTGCACAGGTCCAGATACCGCTCCCCGAGCATCTTGATGACCTTTCCCTTTTTAAATTTAAGGGTCTCCACATCAACGCGCACTTTCGCGGTGGAAGACAGCTTGGTCGCCTCCTCCGCCCCAAGGGATGCGTACTCGACTACCTTTCCCCAGACATCCCGGAAAAACTTCTCCACATCTTCGGAAACGATTTTTTTAGCGTCCTTCTCCCTCTTCTTTTCTGTCATTTCGCACCTCCGGCGAAAAAATATTGGCGATATCATCGGCTCCATGGAACATTATCAACGGCCCGGGAGGGTGTCAATGAGAGAGGCAGAATGCAGAAGGCAGAAGGAAGAATGTGGAAGGCAGGAATGGCTAGCCGAATTCGTGGTTCCAAACAAGCACGCACAAAGGTTTCACGGTGCACCAGAATCAAAAGGGTTCGGATTTTATATGAACAAAGGCATGTTTACGGGCTGTTTACAGTGAGGGGCAAACGGTTTAAAATTTGACGTTATTCGAACAGGTTCCATTATTCATCATTATCAGGAGTCTCCTTATGGTCCGTCCGCGTTTTCGCATCCTCGCAGGCCCACTTTTCCTGCTGACCCTGGTCACCGCCTGCGCAACGGTTCTCCCGTCGGAATATGGCTCCACCAATGGCGAAAAGGAACTGCCCGGCCCTATCCTGGCCCTTGCCGGGGAAGGGAATACCCTCGCTGCGGCCAACAGGGAGGGGGTCTACCTCAGGGAAGGGGGCGGCGAGTGGCAGAAGCTCGAGATCCCCGGCATCCGTGATTACCGGACCGTTACCGCTCTCGCAGTGCGCGGTCAGGATTTCTGCGTGGGAACCGACGGGGAAGGCCTTTTTCTTCTGAGCGAGGGTGTCTGGGAAGTCCGGGCTGCCCGGTACGGAGGTCTTCCCGACGACCATGTTCGCAGCATCGCCTTTGATGGGGAGGCGGAGGGCCTTCCCGGTGACAACCTGTATGTGGGTACGGAAAAGGGCATCGCTGTTCGCAGCACGGGGGAGTGGACGATCTATAAACCGGAAGGGAAATGGCTGGTGAACCTGGCCGAAAAAGTCCCCCAGGGTGAGAGGGAAACCTTCATCGGGTCCGGGTTCAAGCTGGGTGGAAAGGGTGAGGATCCCGAGTTTTTCAAGCCGCCGGTAACAGCCATTGCGGTGGGCCCGGACAAAGTAGTCTTTGGCAGTGGGGATTCCCGCATCGCCATGGTGGGCCCGTCCGGTCTGGCCACCGTGCACATTCTAAGTGAAGTGGGGATATCCAGCCTCAGGGTTGAGGAAACCGTGATCTGGGCGGGAACCACCGGGGGGCTTGTGTGGGCTGGGCTCTCGGACAAGGCCCTCGGAGAACCGTGGCCTACCCTTAGGAGCAGCGTTCCATGGAGGGGGCGATTGTTCTCTACCCGGGATAGTCGTCCTTTCCATTATCGCTGGCATCTCGTTGGATATAACACGGGGGATGTTCCTTCCATTGCCAGAGAGGGAGATTCCCTCTGGGTTGTTTTTGGGAAGCCCGATCCCAAAAGAGATGTGGATGTGACCGGAGCAGATGCCTCCGACGTAAAATCCATCACCCATGTGAGAAGGTACCTCAGTATCGATGAATATATTGCCAGAAAAGAAAAGTTCACTTACGAGAGCTATGGAAAGGCCACCGGACTCTCCGGTGATCCCATGGGGATCGTCCCCCTTACGGATTCCGGGGAGATCTGGGTTGGGACAACCAGAGGTCTTTATCTCCTGGAAAAATAGCATCATGGAACATGGGTGAGGGCCCGGCGTTGCCGAATCACGGATCACCCCGCAAGGGAGGAAGCCTATCTTCAGTGTCATGACCGGTAACAGCCCCCTCGAAAAACTACTGGAAGGGAATCGGAGGTTCATCTCGGGGGGAAGGGCCGGTGCATCCGCCGCTTGGGACCCGGATGCCATGCTTGCCGGGCAGGAGCCGTTCGCCGCGGTCCTGGGCTGCTCCGATTCCCGGGTGCCTCCCGAGCAGGTGTTTGACCTTGGCCCGGGGGAGATCTTCGTGGTCAGGGTGGCCGGGAATATTGCGGGACCCTCTCAAACGGGCAGCCTGGAATACGCGGTAAGCCATCTGCATGTTCCCCTTCTTCTTGTCCTGGGTCACGATGACTGCGGGGCTGTAAATGCGGCATTGAAAAGCAGTACCATCGGTGCCATCGGGGATCTGATCGAGCACGTCCGGTTCGCTGTAGACCACGTTCTAGAGAGCGGGGAGGATACACATGACCTCCTGTTCGAGGCGGTTCGGGCCAACGTCCTTCGTACCATGGGAGACCTTGTCGGGCGTTCTTCGGTGATCGCCAAAGCGGTTCAGGACGGGCGCCTCTCCCTCGTGGGAGCGTTATTTTCCCTCGAATCGGGGGAAGTGTCGGTGCTGGAAGTCCAGGATCGCAGGTTCGAGTGATGAAGAGAAAGTACCTCCTTGAGGTTATTCATAACCTGGCCATCGGAGCTTTCGTCGGCATTTCGGCCTACGGGATCATGATCCTCTTTTTTGCCGACGAGGTTCAAAATCCCATGCCCGTCTGGAAATCGGTCCTCCTGGGCCTGTCCGCTTTTTTGTGCATGGCCATTATTGTTATCCTGGGCGGCATGATCGACAAGAATGCGGCCCGAAAAGACCAGGTCCAGGAGAAGATCAAAAGCAAGACGGATCCGGGCGAAGATGGATCTTAAAAAACTTTTTCGGGGCGATCACCCTTTTATTTCCGAACCCGCTGTGTGGATCGTTGCCGGGCACGGCCTATCCGGGGAACCGCTCACCCGGGCTCCTGTTCACGGTCGCTTCCAGATCTTTCATCGGGAGGGCAAGGTCGTGATCCACGGAGAGATGGCCATGATTTCCCGAGCCTCGGGGTCGGTGTCCTTTCCGGCCATCTATGAGATGACCCCCACCGAGGATGACCTGATGCTCGCCTTTTTCCAGCCTAACGAAGCGGTGGGGCATTTGTCAGGGAAAGTGATTGCTTTTGATGACAGGCTCATCAGTTCCTACACTTCCGGTGACGGAACCCTCACGGGGGTGGAAGTTTTCCTCAAAATGGGGGAGAACCGTTACGCGGTGACAGGTTCCCTTCTGAGCGCCGGGAAAGTGCTCAACCTCTGGAAACTTGACCTCGTCAGGCCTTCATCGGACGCGTCCGTTTCTGAATGAGGAATTTCCCCCCAGTCCCGGATTCCCGTTCCTTTTTTAAGACGGCACGCTGTACTGAGAAAGGGATATCAGACAGTGCCAATGGTGGTCATTAGCTCATGAACCGAACAATCCTGGGTGAGAAAGAGGTGGTGGGGGCTCTATTGGCATCCGGGTGCGAACCGGTCGTCAGCCGGTTCAGGCAGGGAACGGAGACAGCCCGTTCATCCTCCAGGGAACTGGGGGTAGGGCCAGAGCGTATCGTCAAATCCCTCGTTTTCTCAACGGGGGAGGAACCCGTGATAGCCCTTTTGCCTGGAGACAGAAGGGCCGACCTGAAAACCGTTGCCAGGGTCCTCGACACGAAGAAGATCAGGCTGGCCGATCCGGATCTGGTCCTGGAATGGACGGGGTTTCCGGTGGGGGCTGTCCCGCCTCTGGGGCATCGGAGAAAAATTTCGATCCTGATGGATGAAGGAATCCCGCAAGATGGTTATATCTATCCTGCTGCGGGGGAGATCAACAACGCTTTCCGGACGACTTTCAGCGAACTGAGGAGAGTGACGGGGGCGAAGGTGTGTGCGATCTCAAAGGAAGGCTGATTCCAAAAAGGATCCAATAACCAAGATCCAAGGTCCAAGATAAAACCTCAAACCTCAAACCTCAAACCCACGATGTCACACTTCCCAAACCGGCCCCAGAATCTCCAACAGCTCCGTGACGATCCTCGCTGTCAGGCCCCAGACGGGCTGGTTGTCCACCGGGTACACGGGCGGTATAAGCCCGAACGCATTATCAGCACCTTGGACATTCCTCGGCATTTCCCTCAGACGTGCGTGGTGGATGCTTTGGACCTCAATGGGGTCGGAAGCGAACCGGTAAGGCCAAGGTATTATCCCCACGAAAGGCTGGACAAGGAGCCCCGTTTTCAGGGTAGGTTGGGTCCCAAGGGTTCCCGATATGTCAATGTCCTCAGAGAAAAGTCCTATCTCCTCCTCTGCTTCCCGGAGAGCCGTTCGCAGAGAGTCCCCCTGGTCGCCCGGTTCCGACATCCCTCCCGGAAAACCCATCTGTCCCCGGTGAAGCCCGACCTTTTCGGAGCGCTTGATGAACGTGATCCAGATTTCCCCTTCATGCTCGAAAAGCGGTACGATCACCGCGGAATTGACCTCCCCGGCGGGATCGGGGATCGGGGACCGGTAGCTTTTGAGAAGACCCTTGACCTGTTCAATCATGGGAGTCATTGTAACCGGTGGGGAAAAACCGGTCACGGGAAAAGAGGGCACGGGTATTAGGAGGTCTTTGGAATCTTCAAGGCACGACTGCTTCGAGGATCGGGTGCCGAAGATCAGGAAACAGTTGACAGTTTCCGGTTTACGGTTTAACCGTGCGGCGTACCAGGGTCAGGCTTCTCTGAGCTGGTTTTGTGATTATTCCTGGTATTGTACCGGTCAACACGTTATGGAAAACAGGTTGAATCAACCAGGAGAGTAAATATGAAGATCCTCGTCACCGATTCTATTGACAAGGAAGGGATCAACCTCCTCAAAGAGGAAAAAGGATTTGAGGTTGTGGTGGATCTTTCCCTGAAAGGCGACAAACTGGCCGAGGCCATAAGCCCCTATGATGCTCTTATCACAAGAAGCGGAACCAACGTCACGGGGAAGATCCTCGAACATGCGGATAACCTGAAAGTCATCGGCAGGGCAGGGGTCGGCGTCGACAACGTGGATATCGAGGCGGCTTCCCGGAAGGGGATCATTGTGATGAACGCCCCCACCGGAAACACCCTCGCTGCTACGGAACACACCATGGCCATGATGCTTGCCGCGGTGCGAAAACTGCCTTTTGCGCACAATTCCCTGGAAGGTGGTGAGTGGAACCGCAAGCAGTACATAGGGATCCAGCTCTACAAGAAAACCCTCGGCATCGTGGGGCTGGGCCGCATCGGAAGCGAAGTGGCCAAGAGGGCCCGGGCTTTCGATATGCACCTGGTCACCTACGACCCCTATATTAAACGTGAGAAGGCCGAGAACCTCGGGGCCGAGCTGTTAGACAACTTCGACGATCTGATCAAACAGTCGGATATAATCACTTTCCACGTCCCCCTGACCGAAGAGACGATAGGCATGGTCGGCGACCGCGAGATCGGGCTTATGAGAGAACCCGTTGTCCTGATCAACTGCGCGCGGGGAGGGGTGATCCAGGAAGAGGCCCTCGGGGCCGCTTTGCGGGAAAACAGGGTCTTCATGGCCGCGGTGGATGTGTTCACCGAGGAGCCTCCCTTCCCCGACTGCCCGCTGCACGGGTTTCCCAACCTTATCGTCACCCCCCATCTGGGAGCCAACACGAGGGAAGCGCAAAAGAACGTTTCAGTGATCATCGCCCAGCAGGTAATCAACGTCCTCCGGGGTGAATCCTACGAAACTGCGGTTAATCTGCCTTATGTCCGTGGACGGCTTGCACCGGAGATGCAGGCTTATTTCGATCTCTCCGAAAAGATGGGGCGGTTCCTCTCCCAGTTCATCACCGGCCGGGTGGATGAGGTACAGGTGACCCTCGTGGGGCCGCTTTTTGCGGAGGACATTTCGGAGAAGGTTTTCGATTCACCGTTCCGTTACCAGCCGTTTACCTTTGCCGCGGTCAAAGGGTTCATGGAGATGAGGCATCAGGAGGGGGCTTCCTACATCAGTGCACCCTATTACGCCAAGGAAAGGGGAATATCCATCGTCGAAACCAAGGCCGATCGGGTAAAGAATTACAGCGACCTGATCTCCATCCAGGTTACCACAGACAAGGAAACCAGCACCGTGGAGGGCACCGTATTCGCGGACCTGAAGGGTCGCATCATCGGGATCGATCAGTTCAGGGTTGATCTGATTGCCGAGGGGAACTTTCTCTACTTCACCAACCAGGACCGGCCGGGGGTTATCGGGAAAGTCGGCACCTTCCTTGGTGAAAACGATATCAACGTCGCCGGTTTTTACCTCGGAAGGGAGGCCTACAAAGGGAGTGCCCTGGGTTTCGTTTCCTTAGACAGCCGGATTCCGGAAAAGGTCCTCGAGGGGATCAGGCAGCTGCCGGAGGTTATCGAAGCAAAGGAGATCGTGCTGTAAAGGAAATTTCAAATTCCATCCGCCTTTGCCAAAGCTTCCACCGTCGCTCTTCAAGCTATGGCGGACAGGTCGGCGGACAAGAATTTTAGATTTCAAAATATGGTTGTTCCTAGACACTTGGCGCTAGATTCTGGACTCTGAATTCTGCATTTCGTCCCTCCCTGTTATAATTGTCTATCAGGAGGCTACCATGATGAAAAAAATTTCCACAATCTTTCTGGTACTGGGACTAGGTCTAGTGGTGGGTTCAGGCCTGTTTTCTCCCTCTCTCTCTTTCGCGGTTGTTGAGGTCGGAGTGGGTTTCGGGATCACCTCTTTCGAGGACGACCTCGATGGGGTGGATACAGATTCCGGGACATCGGTCGAAGTTAGCGTTGGGTCCGGTACCATGAAGCTCATGCTGGGCATCTTGTCCAGTGATCATGACCAGGGGGACTATAGCGCCTGGATGATCGGCCCCTCGTGGACTCTGGACACGGCGGGCTTTACCCCCCGGATCTACGCCCTGGTTTCCAGCCATGAGTTCGAAGAATACGACGGCTGGGGCCTTACCCTTGGAGGGGGCGTCGGCTGGCCCCTCTTCCCCTCGGCAAACCTCGGGCTTGACCTGCGCATGAGCCAGTGGGAAGGGGATAGCCTCGATGTAAGGACGGGAACACTGCAGGTATTGTTCAGAATTGGGTTCTGAACAATACCTGCAGTGCAGAGTGCAAAGTGTAGGGTGCAGAGGAAACTTAAAAAGCGATCCAAGATATAACATCCAAAATCCACGATTAACAAATCAGGCCGGGTTAACCTGGCCTTTTTTTTGGATCTTGGATTTTGGATGTTGAATCGATTCAAGGCAATGCGCTTATACTCACCGCCAGCAGGTTCACTACATAGATGGGGTTGTGCATCCCGAGGCTTCCATCTTCCACGACGAAATCGTAATTGTAGGCTGCGGCCCTTTCGGTGCCGGTCCTTGCGGCCATTTCCTCCAGGTCGAAAAGACCCAGGGAACTGTCGAAATCAACACCCTTGTCGGTAAGCCGGTCTTTCAGTTCATCGAGCATCCCGTCGATCTCTTCCTGGAAAGGTTCAACTGTCCCGTCCCCGTCATGATCGGTTCCTCCGTGGGCGGAGCCCGAATAGTAGATGGAGCCAAAGTCGAAAGAGGCGATGGTAGAGTCCTCGTAGGAAGCGGTGGTTCCATCGGAAAGGAGAAAATCAGTGATCTCGTGGCAAGCTGCGGTCAGGCAGTTTTCCAGGCGGGGCAAGAACCGGTGCCCGGTAGTTGCCTGAAGGGGGAATTCATCATACTCCACGTCGGAGACCATCAGATAGTGGCAGCCGGTGCATCCGCCCTGGACATTATCGCTTCCCGCATGCTCGGAGTCGGACCCGGAGAACCCGGGAAGGGTCTCAACTCCTCTGTACCCGTCGTTGGCAGCTGTTTTATATCCCTCGAAGATCTCTTTCTGGGGGTGGCGAGGGATCTCGAGTTCCCCGGTGTCCGCTTGTCCCGATCCCGCTTCAGCTTCCAACCCCCTGATATTGTGGCACGTCACGCACAGGGATGTGGGCGAAAAGGGGTCCCGAATCACGCGGCCCGGCTCGTGGGAAGGGTGGCAGGTAACGCAGGAGACCTGGGCCAGGGCCGCTGTCCCGGGCAGTGAGGATGGGTCAGAGATATCGGTGTCCCCCGTTTCGGAGATCAACCGGTCGATCATAAACTGGCTCGACCCCCATGAGGTGTCATCCCGGGCGAACCACGTCACAAAACCCTCCACAGTGTGACAAGCGGCACAGGGCACTCCCCGAACAGTGCTGGTCATGAACCCCTGGTAGGTCTCCACGACGAGGGAGTCGGAATGGCCGTCATCGTAAAAGAACCCGGTGCCGTCGCTTTGCCACCATTCCGCGTACTGGTTGGCCAGGATATTATCCAGAGATGCCCCGCCCGTATGATAGCTTCGGCTGTGGCATGGACCGCAGGAGCTGGTATGCCAGATGTTGGAAAAGCTGGCGTTTACGGTGGTGATATCCGGGAGGTAGTGGGTATCGCCCAGGACGGGATCGTAGTCCGGATGAGGAGTCGGAGGGGTCAGGTCCGCCGTGTCGGCATGGGCATAGGCGTAATGAGCCGAACCGGACCCGTGGCACCCCTCGCACCCCGCGACAGGCCGCACCACCGCACTGAGAACAGCGATGTCGGGGTTCGATGTGAACAGGAAAGCGGTGTCGTTCCTTCCGTCCTCGATGGGGTTGTGGCAGTCGGCGCATTCATCCTCCGAGAGAGCGAAGGCAGGATCGTTGTCGCTGTTCGCGTGCACACCAGCCGCCCAGGAATCCGTCCATGTGCCGCTCACGGTATGGCAGCCGGCATCGGGGTAAAGGCATTCGACGGTTCCCTTGAAAACGTCGGACGAAGATCCTCCTCCCGACCGCTTGGGGTTATAGCCGCAGCCAACCGTCAGAACGATTA
This sequence comes from uncultured bacterium, assembly GCA_965603295.1. GTDB lineage: Bacteria > BMS3Abin14 > BMS3Abin14 > BMS3Abin14 > BMS3Abin14 > JAFGWO01. Next base: position 29,700 of record CBFDCL010000019.1, read on the forward strand.
TCGCCAGGGCTGCGCTCGTGACGCGGTTTATTAGTGACATCTGTCGCAGACCTCCGGGGCTTCCCGCCGGAACTTGCCTTGGATC
>CBFDCL010000020.1:0-29423 GCA_965603295.1 uncultured bacterium
TGTTCAGCTAAAGCAAGGTGGAGTTTGTGGTTTGAAGTTGTGATCCGTGGTTGGTGATCCGCGTTTAAATACCGTTAAGCGTTAAACATTAAACGTTCAACGTGTTTTCCTTGGATCTTGGATTTTTGATCCTGGATTTTGTTTGAAATTTTAAATTGCTTTCTGTGATTTGAGATTAATTTAACTGGACGCTTGCTGGAACTGTTGCCCTTGGATTAAGAACACAAAAACAGGCCGGATATTCCTGTCGGCCTGTTTTTGTGTTATATGGTCGTGACTCAAAACTGTCTTTAAGGAGGGCTGATATGGCGAGTGCCAGGAAAAAGTACGTCTATTATTTCGGCGACGGGAAGGCCGACGGAACCGCGAAGATGAAAGATTTTCTGGGAGGGAAGGGAGCCGGACTGGCTAACATGACCAACCTGAAGATCCCCGTTCCTTCCGGGTTTACCATCACCACCGAGGCATGCAACAGCTATTTCGAAAATCGGAAACAGTACCCTGGCGGCATGTGGGAACAGGTTCTGGCCAACCTGAAGAAGGTTGAGAAATCGATGGGAGCCACACTGGGCGACCCGAAAAATCCCCTTCTCCTTTCCGTTCGTTCCGGTTCGAAGTTCTCCATGCCGGGGATGATGGACACGGTTCTTAACCTCGGGCTCAACGACACCACGCTGAAGGCTCTCATCGCGAAGACAGGAAACGAGTGGTTCGGCCTCGACACCTATCGGCGTCTCATCACCATGTTTGGGAGCACGGTCATGGGGATAGACCGGCAGCTCTTCGAGAATGTCCTTGAGAAGGTGAAGAAGAAAAAGGGGATCGAGCTCGACACGGAACTGTCCACGGAAGACCTTCGCGCTCTCGTGGAGAAGTTTAAGGGGATCTATCAGAAAGAGACGGGGAAGAACTTCCCCAGGGATCCCCATCAGCAGCTGAAACTGGCCATCAACGCCGTGTTCGACTCCTGGTTCGGGGACAGGGCTGCCACCTACCGGAAAATCAACGCGATCCCCCACGACCTCGGAACGGCGTGTAACGTCCAGGCCATGGTTTTCGGGAACATGGGAGAGAACTCAGGGACGGGTGTTGGCTTCACAAGGGACCCCTCAACGGGCCAGAGGAAGTTTTTCGCCGAGTACCTCATCAACGCCCAAGGAGAAGACGTGGTCGCCGGAATCCGAACCCCGATGCACATCAGCGAGATGAAGAGGAAGCTCCCCGTCGCCTACAGGGAGCTCGACAGGATCTACCGCAAACTTGAGAAGCACTACAAGGACATGCTGGATCTCGAGTTCACCGTCCAGGACGGGAAGCTCTACATGCTCCAGACAAGGATCGGGAAGCGAACCGCCGCGGCCTCCCTGAAGATCGCCATCGACATGGTCAAAGAGGGACTCATCGACAGGAAGACCGCCGTCATGAGGATCGACGCGGACCAGTTAGAAACCCTCATGCACCCCATGATCGATCCGAAGGCCAGCCTCAAGGTCCTTGCCAAGGGGCTCCCGGCCTCACCTGGGGCGGGGGTCGGCAAAGTGGTTTTCTCCGCCGGGGATGCTGAGCAGTGGTCCTCGAAAGGGGAGAAGGTGATCCTTGTGCGGCCGGAAACCTCCCCCGAGGACATCGGCGGGATGGATGCGGCCCAGGGAATTCTCACCGCCAGGGGAGGGATGACCTCCCATGCCGCGGTGGTGGCAAGGGGAATGGGGAAATGCTGTGTCGCCGGATGCACCGCTGTCAATATCGAAGAGAAGAAAAAGGTGTTCAATGTTGGCAGGCAGGTGGTCCGGGAAGGCGATTTCATCACCCTGAACGGGACGACGGGAGAGGTCATCCTCGGGCAGGTTCCCCTCGTTCAGCCTGAAATGACAGGGAACTTCAACACTATTATGAAATGGGCCGACGAATTCCGTGAGTTGGGGATCCGGGCCAACGCCGACACCCCGACCGATGCCAGGATGGCCCTGAAGTTCGGGGCCGAAGGGATCGGTCTCGTTCGCACCGAACACATGTTCTTCGAAGGGGACCGGATCATGGCCGTCAGGGAAATGATCCTGGCCGACGAAGAGGAGGGGAGGAGAAAGGCCCTTGCCAAAATCCTTCCCATGCAAAGGAAGGATTTCATCGAGATCTTCAAGGTGATGAAGGGCCTGCCGGTTACTATCCGTCTCCTCGACCCGCCCCTCCACGAGTTCCTTCCCAAAACGGAAGGGGAACTCAGGGATATTTCCAAAGACCTGGGGGTTCCCTTCAAGAGGCTTCAGGCCAGGAACAACGCCCTCCACGAGTTCAACCCCATGCTCGGGCACCGCGGGTGCCGCCTGGGCATCACCTATCCCGAGATTTACGAGATGCAGGTCAGGGCCATTATCGAGGCTGCCTGCCAGGTGATGAAGAAGGGCGTCAACGCTGTCCCCGAGATCATGATCCCCCTTATTGCCGACGTTAAGGAACTGAGCGTCATGCGCAAGATGACCGTGCGGGTGGCCACGGAGGTGGAGAAAAAGTACAAGATCAAGGTGCCTTACGATGTGGGCACAATGATCGAGATCGCCAGGGCCGCCCTGCTGGCTCACGAAATCGCTCCCGAAGCGGATTTCTACTCCTTCGGCACCAACGACCTGACCCAGACCACCTTCGGTCTTTCCAGGGACGATGCCGGAAGGTTCCTCCACTATTACGTGGAGCAGGGGATCTTCGAGGATGATCCGTTCATGACCATCGACCGGAAAGGGGTAGGCCTCCTGATGAGGATGGCCATCGACAGCAGCCGGAAGATCAAGAAGGGAATGAAGATGGGGATCTGCGGTGAGCAGGTGGATCCCAGATCGGTTGAGTTCTGTGACGAGATCGGCCTCACTTACGTGAGCGGTTCGCCTTTCCGCCTGCCCGTGGCGCGCCTCGCCGCGGCCCAGGCCACCATCAGGAAAAAGTCCAGGAAGAAGGATATTGGGAAGGGAAGCATCTGAAAATCCCCAAAACCAAAAAAAGCTCCCCTTGTTTTTCGGGGAGCTTTTTTTGGTGTCGAGAGTTTCGAATTGAGGATTGAGAATAAACGTTTGAAGTTTGAGGTTTGGAGTTTGAAGTTAAAACCGGTGATTGGTGATCAGAAAAACCCGTTCACCAATTACTGATTACCAGTCACTGTAATAAACACTCTCAAACTTATTTTCTCAACCCTCAACCCTCAACCCGTCTTTCCCTCTACACTCTGAACTGTTTTTTACGTTGGACGTTGGATATTGGACCTTGGACTCTGGTTTTTCTACCATCCCATAGCGTATCCCGTTTCCAGGCGGGCGGTGGACACGCCGTGCATGACCCCGGTGTCAGCGTCATACCGGATCCCCACGACCCTTCCGTGGGTCCACTTGGCGTCCTGTTTAATTTTATGCCCCCTGCCCTCGAGTGTCGCCGCTGTCTCGGGGAGGATGCCCTCCTCAAGGTTGAGGACCCCCGGTTCTGCTGAATGGGGATAAAAGGAAGCGGGGAAGTGGCTCGAGTGAAACGTGGGGGCGTCCACGGCAGCCTGCATGTTCATGTCAAAGTCCACGCAGTTCAGGAAGAACTGGAGGGTCCACTGGTCCTGCTGGTCCCCCCCGGGGGTGCCGAACACCATGAACGGTTTTCCATCCCTGGTCACGAGGGAGGGTGTCAGGGTGGTACGCGGACGCTTGCCCGGAGCCAGGGCGTTGGCGTGTTCCGGGTCGAGATAGAACATCTGCATTCTGGAGCCGAGGGGAAAACCCAGGCCCTCGATGACCGGGGAACTGGCAAACCAGCCTCCGCTGGGGGTGGCGGCCAGCATGTTTCCCCATCCGTCCACAGCGTCTAGGTGTGTGGTGTCACCCTTGAAGATGCCGGAGGTGTCCTCTTTAAAGCGGGGGTCGAAAGGGGGCGCGTTCCCGGGGCGAAGTTCCATGGAAGCGTTTTCCGGGTCGATCAGTTCGCGGCGCCCGGCTGCGTACTCCTTGCTCAAAAGTGTTCCAAGGGGAACCCTGACGAAATCGGGGTCGCCATAGTATTTTTCCCGGTCCGCGAAAGCCAGTTTCGCTGTTTCGGCCAGCAGGTGGATGTATTCGGTGGAATTGTGCCCCATGGAAACGAGATCGAACCCTTCCAGGATGTTGAGCTGTTGAAGGAAGACTGGACCCTGGCACCAGGGGCCACATTTGAAGACGTCGTAGCCGCGGTAGCATGTGCTCACGGGGTTTTCGAACCTGGTGGTGTAGGCGGCCAGATCCTCGCGTGTGATCAGTCCCCTGTTTCTTTTTCCCGTGACATCGGAAAATTCGTTGTCCCGGACGAAATCGGCGATGCGTTCGGAAATGGGTCCTTTGTAGAAAACGTCCCGAGCGGCACGCAGGGCTTCCTTTCTTCCGTTCTTCCTTTCCCGGCTTTCCCCGTCCATCAGAGTTCTGAACATCCGGGCGAGATCCGGCTGGGTGTAGACATCCCCCTCCTGCGGGACACGGCCTCCGGGTATGAACGCTTGGGCGGAAGTGGGCCATTCCTCCTCCCAGCGGGGGGAGAGGACCTCGATGGCGGAACGGAGCCTGTCATACATCGGGAAACCCTTTTCGGCCAGTTCGACGGAAGGTTCCAGGACCTGGGAGAGGCGCATGGTTCCGAAGGAGGACAGGGCGGCGATCCAGGTGGAGACGGCATCGGGCACCGCCGCGGCCAGAAGGCCCTCCCCGGGGACCGTATCGATCCCGTTTTGCCGAAACCAGTCGATGGTTGCCGCCCGGGGTGCGGGCCCTTGTCCGGAGATGGCTACGACCTTTTTCTCTCCGGCCAGGTAGATGAGAATGGGGACCTCTCCCCCGATCCCGTAAATGAAGGGTTCCAGGACGGCCAGTGCAAACCCCATGGCGACCCCGGCATCAACCGCGTTTCCCCCCTCCTCGAGAATATGAAGACCTATCCTGCTGGCGAGGTAATGACCGCTGGTAATCATCCCGTTGGTCCCCATGACCACGGGGCGCGTATTGCACCGGGCGGTTGCCGAACCGGCGAGGGTGCTGAGAATATCTGCCATCGGATGCCTCCTTCGAAGTTAATTCCAGATTCAAAATTCGAGATCCAAGGGACGCACGTTGAACGTTGAACGTTAAACGTTTAACGTGGTTTTTTCCGCAACTCCAAACCTCAAACTCCAAACTGCAAACTCAGTTCTTAACCCTCAAACTCTCAAACCTGCATCCATGTGAATTGTAAACCGTTGACCGTAGGCTGTGAACCTTAAACTGAAGTGAAGAGGATCTCCCCATCCCCGATTCAGATCATGGACAATTTCCCGTGAATTTGGTATACGGTCCGTTCCGGGAGGGGCCATCCATTTCCATGGGTTGGGCTGATGGGAGCGCCCGGTTCTCTGTCCGGTTCGGTACAAAAACAAAAACCCTGAAAAACAAAACAGGAGTGAAACCCATGGCGGCGTCATGCAATCACAATGGGCTTAACCGATGGATCGATGAGATCGCCCGGATGTGTCGTCCCGATACCGTGCGGTGGTGTGACGGTACAAGGAAGGAATACGACGAACTGATGGACGGGATGGTGGGGAGCGGGAGCACGATCTCCTTGGAGAAGAGGCCTGACAGCTTCCTTTTTCGATCCGATCCCAGCGATGTCGCCCGTGTGGAATCGCGCACCTATATCAGCACCTCATCCCCCGACGAAGCCGGCCCCACCAACAACTGGATCGACCCGGACGAGCTGAAAGGGACGATGAGGGGGCTCTTTGACGGCTGCATGCGAGGAAGGACCATGTTCGTTATCCCCTTCTCCATGGGTCCCATCGGGTCCTCGCTGGCCAAGATCGGCATCCAGATCACGGACAGCCCCTATGTCGTGTGCAACATGCATATCATGACGAGGGTGGGGGATGAGGTGATCGAAACCCTCGGGACGGATGGGGAATATATCCCCTGTCTTCATTCGGTGGGATATCCTCTTGAACCGGGGCAGAAAGACCTGCCCTGGCCCTGTGCCCCCATCGAGGACAAATACATCAGCCATTTCCCGGAGGAAAACCTCATCTGGTCCTACGGATCGGGCTACGGTGGCAACGCCCTTCTCGGGAAGAAATGCCTCAGCCTTCGCATCGCCTCGAGCATAGCCCGGCGCCAGGGCTGGATGGCCGAGCACATGCTGATCCTGAGGCTCACCAGTCCCGAGGGGAAGAGGTACCACATCGCCGGCGCCTTCCCCTCCGCGTGCGGGAAGACCAATCTGGCCATGATGCAGCCGACTATCCCCGGTTGGAAGGCGGAAACCATCGGCGATGACATATGCTGGATGAAAATCCGTAACGATGGGCGTCTCCACGCCATCAACCCCGAAACAGGATTTTTCGGGGTGGCCCCCGGCACATCCAGTTCCTCCAACCCCGTTGCCACCGGGATGCTGAAGGACAACACGATCTTTACCAACTGTGCCTTGACTGACGACGGGGACGTTTGGTGGGAAGACATGGATGGACCCGCACCGGAACACGCCATCGATTGGAAAGCCCGGGAGTGGACCCCGGAAAGCCCGGAACCTGCAGCTCACCCCAATGCCCGTTTCACTGTCCCGATCTCCCAGTGCCCCACCCGCAGCCCGGACTGGGAGGACCCCGAAGGGGTCCCCATTGACATCTTCATTTTCGGCGGTAGGCGTTCTTCCATTATTCCGCTGGTTTACGAGGGGTTCGATTGGGACCACGGTGTTTTCATGGGTGCGACCGCCTCCTCCGAGGCAACGGCCGCCATCCTGGACAAGGTGACGCCGGTCAGACGCGACCCCTTTGCCATGAAGCCCTTCTGCGGTTACAACATGGGGGATTATTTTCAGCACTGGCTCAATATGGGGGACAGGCTCGGGAGCAAGGCGCCCAGGATCTTTTATGTCAACTGGTTCCGGAAAGGACCCGACGGACGGTTCGTCTGGCCGGGATTCGGGGAGAACAGCCGTGTGTTGAAATGGATGTGCGACCGGGTGGAGGGTAAGGTCGATGCTGTCCAAACGGCTGTAGGACTTGTCCCGAGAGTAGAGGATCTTGATATCTCCGGCCTTTCCCTGAGCACGGAACAGCTTCATGATCTTCTTGATATCGACATCAGGGATTGGGATGCGGAGCTGCCCCAGATAGAGGAGTTGTTCACCCAGCTGGGACCGCGTCTCCCGGCTCGCCTGCGGGAACAGCTCGATGCTCTTCGGGGACGGTTGAAATAAGGAGGAGGATTTGCTGAGTCCCCTCCCGTCCCGAAGCTCGGGTGTCTTTTCGGAGGTTGCACATTGAAAGCCGTTAGGCTATATTAAACCAGATACAGAAGGTCATAGCGTCAGGGAAAATCCGCGCATTGTCCAGTAAGATCCCAGAAGGCTTCCAACCAGCAGGGAAGAGGCAACTGGTAAGGGCGTTTTAGGTTGACAAGGGGTGGTTCAATGTACTACATATTGGTCCGACCATCCTACAATTTGAGTGGTCTGATAAGCGTCCATTAACCTTTCAATACACGGAAGTGATTGGAAAGCCTATGACAACTCATATTAAAAAGACCAAGGATGAAGATGCCAATCTTCGTGTGGCAACGTCGTTTATCGAGGACGAGGGGAACGGCCTTGCGCGCATGGACAAAGAGATGCTCCAGCAGATCGGGGCTCAGCCGGGCGATTGTGTCCTCGTTTCCGGACGGAGGGGTACAGTAGCCCGCGCCGCCCAGACGACCCAGGAATATTCGGGGCAGAACCTTATCCAGATCGACGGGATCACGAGGGACAACGCCCAGGCCTCTATCGACGAATGGATCACTGTCAAAAAAATTCCGTTCCGGTCGGCCGACAGTGTCCTCCTGGCCCCGGTGGATCCCAACGCCCTGATGCCCAAGGACAAGGAGCTCCGCCACGTCAGGCAGCTCCTGGCAGGGTTGAACATTATCGTAGGGGACCGCGTTGAGATTGTCCTCTTCGGGACCAGGCCCCAGTTTTACATCGTTGAAGGGGCCAGTCCCAAAGGCGCCCTCCGCATCACCCCGAACAGCTCTCTTTCCTTTCGAGTCTCCGATTTCTCCCATGAAAAAACAACGAGGACATCCTACGAGGATATCGGAGGCCTGGAAGTTGAGCTGAGCCACATCCGCGAGATGATTGAACTTCCTCTGAAGTTCCCCGAGCTGTTCACCCAGCTGGGGATCGATCCCCCGAAAGGCGTGCTCCTCAACGGCCCCCCGGGCTGCGGTAAAACCCTCATCGCCAGAACGATCTCCAATGAGGTTAGGGCCCACTTCGTCCACGTCAACGGCCCGGAGGTCATCCATAAATTCTACGGGGAAAGCGAAGCCAAGCTGAGAATGGTCTTCGAGGAGGCCAAGAGGAACGCTCCCGCCATCATCTTCCTCGACGAGATCGATGCCCTCGCTCCCAAGAGGGCCCAGGTCATCGGTGACGTGGAGAAACGCGTCGTTGCCCAGCTTCTTGCCCTCATGGACGGTCTTGTCTCCCGAGGGGAAGTGGTCATCATCGGTGCTACCAACATCCCTGAACTCGTCGACCCGGCTCTAAGAAGGCCGGGTCGTTTCGATCGGGAGATCACCATCGGCGTGCCCAACAGGCAGGGCCGGACCCAGATCCTCAAGATCCATTCCCGGAAAATGCCCCTTGCCGAGGATGTGGATCTGGAACGCCTGGGAGAGATCACCCACGGATACGTCGGGGCTGACCTCTCGGCTCTATGCAAGGAGGCCGGCATGGCCGCCCTTCGCAGGATCGTTCCCAAAATTAGGTACGAGGTGGACGAGAAGCCCACCCTTCCCGAGGATACTGAAGTCATAGTGACCTCCGATGATTTCCTGGAGGCGTTCAAATCGGTGGAGCCCACCTCGACGAGGGAATTCATGGTCGAACGCCCCCGGATCAAGTTCGAGGATATCGGCGGACTCAAAAAGATCAAGCAAAGCCTTTTGTCCATCATCGAAATGCCGACGTTGGACATCCCGCACTTTGGAGGAAAAACTATGGGGCCGCCGAGAGGGATCCTCTTCTCGGGGCCGTCTGGGACCGGTAAGACGCTCATGGCCAAGGCTTTTGCGGGCCAGCTGGGACAGACCATCATTGCCATCGACCCCCCGACGCTGCTTTCCAAATGGGTCGGTGAATCCGAAAAGGGTCTACGGGAAGTGTTCAAAAGGGCCAAGCAGGTGTCGCCGTGCGTCCTTTTCATTGACGACATCGATTCTCTTGCTGTTTCCCGTACCGAGGATTCCGTCAGCAACGTGACCCAGAGACTCACCAGCCAGCTGTTCAAGGAACTGGACGAGTTGCAGGGATCCCTCGGGGTGACGGTCCTCGCGGCCACAAACCGCATGGACCTGGTGGAACCGGCGCTCCTCCGGGCCGGCCGCTTGGATTTTGTCCTCGAATTTGAGATCCCGGATAGGGAGGAGCGGGAGGAGATCCTGAATTTATTCCTGAAGGACATGCCTCTTGCCACTGGAGTTGATGTGAAGATGCTCACGGATATGAGCGAGGGGTGGACGGGGGCCGACATCGAAGCGCTTTGCAAGAAAGCCATGGTGGTAAGTCTTCAGGAGGCCATGAGGGCTAAGAAAAAACCGGATCTTTCAGCGTGTACCATCTCCGCAAAACATTTTGAAGAAGCCGCCGGACAGCAGGCACTTACATCGGGCAACACCCCTCAGGTAAAGCACTGAAAAACGAGGGGAAGAAAAACTGTAAAGGAATAATCGGGGATGTTCAAACCCGTTAGAAAAACAAGGGTCTACGAAGAGATTGTTTCCAAAATAAAGATCCTTATTGAAGAGGGCCGGTTGAAATCGGGGGACCAGTTGCCGCCCGAACGGGAACTCTCCGAGGTGTTCAAGGTCAGTCGGTCTTCCCTCCGGGAAGCCCTCCGGGCCCTGGAGAGCGAGGGGTTTCTGGAAAGTCGTCAGGGGGACGGGACTTACGTCGCCAGTAAACCCATCGAGCAACTGGTTCAGGTGTTGGCCACGGCGATCCTGACCGAAAAGGACGCTCAGTTAGAGCTCTTTGAAATCAGAAGACTCATTGAACCGCAGCTTGCCTTGCTGGCGGCCGAAAGGGCCACCAGCGAGGATTTATCCCGGCTCGAGAAGATCCTTGAGACCCAGGCTGAAGAGGTAAAACGGGGAGGGACGGCCGTAGACGTCGACAAGGATTTTCACTACGCTCTTGCGGAAGCGACAAAAAACAAGACCATTATCCGCGTCATGGATAACCTCATGCACGCCATTGAGAAGAGCCGGGACCTTAGTTTACAGGTGGAGGGGAGGCCCGAAAAATCCCTTTCATTTCACAGAAACGTGCTTAACGCCTTAAAGGCGAGGGATAGAGAGCTTGCTGCAACGGCTATGCGCGAGCATCTCGAGGATATTGAAAGTATTCTTTTCGCGGTAAGAAAGGAGGTTCAGGGTTCTAGCAGAAAAACCCGCAGGAAAAGGGGGAGTAAGACGAGCCATATGTAAGTCTTGTTCCGGTCTTTATTGTCGAGTAGTCGAACAAAGGAGGAAAACGTTATGGCAGAAGTGTTTGAAGTCACAATCTGGGCAACTGGGGTTCTCCAGGACATGGAAGGACGCCATGCTTCGCTCCTCATCGCCAATGCGGCGGACAAAGAGGGCAAGTTCGTGCAGGCGTGGGACAACTATGCGGACCTTCCGGACCGCGTGAACGTTCCCCTGCGGAAATACGCCCGCATCAGCGACGAAGAGATCGAGATGCGGTACGATTACGAGAATGAGAATCCCGAGATGGTTATCATCATGGAAGAAGCCATCATCAAGGGCATGAACGTTCTCTGGGGCATGGAAAAGGGTGGCACCCTCATCGTTAACACCAAGAGGTCACCCCAGGAAATCCTCAAGTTCATCCCCAACAAGGACCTTCTCAGCAAGATCGTTACCATCGATGCAAGTAGCATCGCCGGTCTGCAGAGCATCGACTTCATGGGTTCAGAGGGCGGTGTCGAGGTCGTCGGTGTTGGTGCCGGTCCTTCGGCTCCCCTCATTGGCGCGGCCTGCAAGGTCACGGACAAATTCAGCCTTGACAACGTTGTCGCGGTTGCGGCCAACAAGGACGCCGTCAAAAAAGGTTACGAACAGGCTGTCGTTACGAACCTTTAAGTTCCAGGAAAGGAGAAGGATATGCCTAAGTACACCACCAAGTTCAAGGTCCCGAAGCACCTGGTTGTCCCTGATGGTGCCGTGATTCCGTCTCCAAAGGGGGAAAACGAGGGGATGATCACCGGCAACTGGCGGATATTCCGGCCTGTCATCGACCATGAGAAGTGCACCACGTGCATGAACTGCTACATCTATTGCCCGGACGCCTGCTGGCACCTGGACGAGAAAACTGAAAAGATGGTCTGGAACGCCAAATACTGCAAGGGCTGCCTCATCTGCGTCAACGAGTGCCCCGCGGAATGCCTCACCCCTCAGCACGAGCTTGATTTCGAGGATGGCGTTGTCCGGCTGGACGTACCGTTCTAAGGAGGAGGTTTAAAGATGGCGAAAGAATATTTCTACAGCGGCTGCGCTGCCGCAGCCTACGGCGCAAAAATGGCAAGGGTTGAGGTCATTAGTTCCTACCCCATCCGGCCTTATACGGGCATCATGATGGAGCTTTCCAAACTGGTCGCCAACGGTGACCTCGATGCCGAGTTCGTTCTCGGTGAAGGCGAGCACGCTCAGGTTTCCATCGCCTACGCTGCTTCCGCCGCCGGCGCCAGGGCCTACACCGGTAGCTCCGGGGTTGGTGTTGCCTACGGTATGGAATGCTATTCCCCCGCAGCTGGTGGACGGTATCCCTGCCAGATGGCCATTGCCGACCGTGCCTACGATCCCCCCGGCGATTTTGGTTCCGAGCATACCGACGTTATGAGCGTCAGGGACCAGGGCTGGATTTTGGGCTGGGCCGACACACCTCAGGAGGTCTTCGACAACACGATCATGTACTATCGCATCGGTGAAGACCCTCAGGTAATGCTGCCCCAGTTCTGCGCCCAGGACGGCTACTTCGTGTCCCATATCCCGGGCAAGGTTTCCGTCCCCGAGCAGTCCCAGGTGGACGAGTACCTGCCCCCTTACGATCCGCCCCATCCCCTGGATCCCCATCGGCCGACTCTTCATGGCCCCCAGATTTTCCCCGACCAGGGTGCGGCTATCGACATCCAGAGGGCCCAGGCCCACGCCACCCTTCCCGGTGTTATCGAGAAGTGTGTCAAGGAGTACAACGAGATTTTTGGCAGGAACTACGCTCCCTTCCTGGATGAGTACATGACTGACGATGCCGAGTTCGTTTTCTTCCTGCAGGGCGGCCACGCCAGGTCAGCCCGGTTCGCCGTTAACCACCTGCGGAAGAAGGGTGTCAAGGTTGGTATGGTCAGGAACCGGTTCGTGAGGCCCTGGCCCACCGATCAGATCCTCGAGAGCCTGTCCAGGTTCAAGGCTGTTGGAACCATCGAGACCAGCACCTCCTACGGCGGATGCTGCCGTGGTGGTAACCTGATCCACGAGGTCAGGGCGGCTCTGTACGACTCGAAGACCCCTCCTGCCGTTACCTCCATGATGGCAGGCCTCGGCGGCGAGGTTGTGACCCTGGAGATGTTCTTCCAGTATGCCGAGGTCCTCGCGAAGGCTGCGAAGACAGGTGAAGTCGATCAGTTCGTTTACTGGGCTGGATTTGACATCGCTGGCTGGGAGGGTGTCCGCAGATTGCAGTTCTAATACAATCTGCGTAGCACATTCTGAAAGGAGAATCGAATAATGGCGACTGTTAAAACGCAGAATCTGGAGATGATCAAATCTATCCGGAACGCGCCTAAGGAAGAGATGTACCTTCCTGGGCACCGCACCTGCGCTGGCTGCGGTCCGGCTCTTGTTTACAAGCTGGTTGCTAAGGCCGCCGGACCGAACACTATTTTCTTCGGCCCGACGGGATGCATGTACGTTGCGAACACCAGTTACATGTGCGGACCATGGGCCACCCCGTGGATGCACGGCCAGATCACCAACGGCGGCGCCCTTGCTTCCGGTTGTGAGGCTGCCTATCAGGTGCTGATCCGCAAGGGCAAGTGGAAGGGTGAGCTGCCCAACATCATCGTTATGGCTGGTGACGGTGGCGCAATCGACATCGGCCTGCAGGCCATGTCGGCCCTGATGTACCGCGGACACGATGCCCTCTTTGTCATGTACGACAACGAGTCCTACGCGAACACGGGCATTCAGGTTTCCCCCTCCACACCTTATGGCGCCAACACGACCTTCACGCCCCCCGGTAAAGCAGTTCCGGAGGGCAGGGTTCTCTTCCCGAAGGACGCTCCCCAGTTGGTCATCGGCGGGCACCCGGCAGTCCACTATGTTGCCACCGCCTCCGTTGCCTACCCGGTGGACCTGATGAACAAGGTAAGGAAGGCCCTTAACTACCAGGGTCCGGCTTTCCTGCATCTTCATGCACCTTGCCCCAAGGGCTGGCTGTTTAACGAGGCCAAGACCATTGAGATCGCCAAGCTGGCCATTCAGACCGGTATGTGGGTCAACTACGAGTGGGAGAAGGGCGAGTACAAGTACCAGCACACCCCGAAAGAGTACAAGGGTGTCGGCGAGTACATGAAGCACCAGGAGCGCTTCAAGCACCTGAAACCCGAGCACGTCAACAAGATGCAGGCCTTCATCGATGCCAGACTGAAGGCCCCCGGCAAGCCCGTTGCAGTGCCTGTTGCCGGCCCCAGAGAGCGTGCATAAGGTTGAATAGAAAAAGTTTCATTGTTTGACCTGATCTGGTAATATAGGAGCAGGAGATCCCAGGCGCCGGCAGCGTCCCCTACCCATCCCCCGGGGGCGCTGCCGGAGCCAAGGGATTGTAGATGAGTTTTCAAATAATCGAAAAGGAGGTGATAAAGAGTTTCTGGTTTTTCAGAAAATTAGGAGGTTAGAGGGGGGGTCTGTAGGGGAAATCCGAAGGAGGTTTAAGACCATGAAATTGTGGAGATCAAAGTACTCACTCATTATCCTGATGGTCCTCGCCTGCGTTCTTATTATGGGCGAGGTTGCTGAAGCAAAATGGCCCGAAAGGCCAGTCGAGTTCATCATCCCGGCCGGAACAGGCGGCGGCGCTGACAGGTATGCCCGCTTCCTCGTCGGCCTGAACGTCAAGGGAAAATACATTGACGAGGCCATCCTTCCGGTTAACAAGGCCGGTGGGGCCGGCGCCGTTGCCATGCAGCACCTGCTCAGCCAGAAGGGCAACGGGCACATGATGATGATCACCCTGAACTCTTTCCTCACCACCCCGCTCTTCCAGAACCTTCCCTTCTCGTACCGGGATTATACGCCGATCTACCTTCTCGCTTTGGACAACTTCCCGCTTTGGGTCCACAAGGATGCAAAGTGGAAGACTGCGGCTGATTTCATCGCCGAAGCCAAAACGCGAAGTATTACGGTAGCCGGCACCGGGTCCAAGCAGGAAGACGAGATCGTCTGGCGTGCGGTGGAGAAGATCGCTGGCACCAAGCCTTTCAAATACGTCCCGTACAAGGGCGGTGGTGCCGTGGCCAAGGCTCTCGTTGGCAAGCACGTCGAGGCCACCGTGAACCAGGTCAGCGAGGCCGGACCGTTCTTCCCCGACTTCGTAAGACCGCTGTGCGTGTTCCAGGATAACAGGCTCGATGCGGCGGGCTATGAAGGCGTTCCCACCGGGAAAGAGGCCGGCATTGATCTTAGCTACCAAATGATGCGCGGTATCTTCGCTCCTCCCGGCATTTCCAAGGAGGCCGAGGAAGGCCTGGTTAAACTGTTTAAGGGCATCGCGGGGAACGAGGAATGGCTGGCTTTTGCCGCCAAGACCGGTCTGAAGCCCGACAACAGGACAGGTGCTGACTTCCTGAAGTTCGTCGAGGGGTTTGAGAAAACCCACATCGAGATCATGAAAGCCCAGGGGTGGATCAAGTAAATATCCCTGGATAAATGGTCTAAGTGTTCAATAAATAACCGTTTGGGGTGCGAGGCATGGCAAAAACCGTGCCCCGCACCCCCCTTTTGCACACCTGATAGGAGGCTGCATTGAAAAGAGCCGAGTTGATCGTCTCGGGGGTGTTTTCTGTCATCGCCCTCATTGTCATTGTCGACTCCATAAGAGGCGGCATCGGTTGGGTTCCGCAGCAGGGGCCGGCGGCGGGGTTGGTTCCTTTTTACCTGTCATTGCTGCTGTTGGTTTCCGCGGTCTTTATTTTCATCGTAAACCTGCGGAAAGCCGATTCCGGGAAGGGCTTCTTCACCAGCGTGCGGGGAAGGGCGGAAGCGATAAGGATCTTTTTTACCGCTACCCTGCTTTCCGTAGGGATCGTTTATTTGGGAATTTATATCCCGACATTCCTTTTCAGCATTCTTTTCCCGCGCTGGCTTGGAAAGCACCGATGGATACCGACGATTATTTTTGCCGTCATCCTCACGGCCGCCGTTTTTTACGGAATGGAAAAAGGCCTGAAGCTTCCCCTGCCGAAGAGTTTCCTCTATCAGAAGGGGCTGTTTATTTTCTAGGGGAAAACGAACCGACGCGCAGCAACGGGTGATTTAAAGTTGCTGCCCGGTTCGATCACCGGTATCCAGTTGATGGTTTTGGATCTGAAGGCCCCATGAGGATGGGGACCTGGTGATCGAAACGGGCGGATTTAACAGCAAAACCGTTTCAGACCTCATCGAGGTGGATATTCAATTAACTCCCTTTGAGGGACGGTTTTTGATTCTGTAGCGGGAGGTGTGAATGGAAACACTGACTCATCTGATGGTTGGATTCGGGGTTTGTATGCAACCCTTTGCACTGCTCATGATGGCCATTGGGCTTATTCTGGGCCTCCTGATCGGAGTCCTTCCCGGGTTAGGCGGTACGGCGGGGGTCGCTCTTCTTTTGCCCCTGACCGTTCTCGTGCCCAAGGAGGTCGCTATCATCTTTCTCGCCGCCATCTACTGGGGCGCTCTTTTTGGCGGGGTAATTACCTCTGTTCTCTTCGCCATACCCGGGGAGCCCTGGTCCGTGGCGCTTATCTTTGACGGGTTCCCCATGGCCAAAAAGGGGAGAGCCGGGCTGGCCCTGTCCCTTTCCTTCCTCTCCTCCTTCGTGGGGATTATCGTGGCGGCCTTCTTCTTCGTCGCCTTGGCCCTACCGCTGGCCATGCTGGCCCTGAGGTTCGGAGCCCCCGAGATGTTCGGCATCATGATGGTCGCGTTCAGCACCTTCGTGGGCCTCGGGACGGGGGACGCTTCCAAAACCCTTGTGAGCACCTCTTTCGGGCTAATCCTCACCATGGTGGGTCTTGATATCGTTACCGGTGGACCGCGGCTGACCTTCGGCAGTATTGCCTGGCTCAGCGGTTTTCACTTCGTTCCGATCACCATCGGCATGTTCGGTATCGGGGAGATCATGATCGACGGAGAAGACAGGTTCAGCGACGAAGTCAGGGAACATATAGCTGCCAAAGTCGGCTGGCAGGACATCAAGGATGGTATTGTTGAAGTTCGGAAGCACTTTGGGATTACTCTTCTCAGTGCTGTTCTCGGGTTCTTCGTTGGTATCCTGCCCGGTACCGGAGCCACACCGGCTTCATTCCTGGGATACGGTATTGCCAAGCAATATTCCAAGACACCTGAGATGTACGGAGAAGGTTGCGTGGAAGGGATCCTGGCACCTCAGGCGGCGGCCAACTCAGCCGGTACTGGCGCCCTGCTGCCCATGATCACCCTGGGCATCCCGGGTTCTCCCACGGCCGCGGTGCTTCTTTCAGGGCTGTACATGTGGGGGCTCTGGCCCGGACCCAGGCTCTTCCTCGAAGAGCCCGTTTTCGTCTGGGGCCTGATCGCCAGCCTCTTTGTCGCCGGCTTCATGTGCCTTATTATCTGCCTTGCCGGGACACCCGCTCTCGCGGCGGTCATGAACGTGCCCTGGGGTATGCTTACGCCGGTTATCATCGTGGCCTGCTTTATCGGCAGCTACGTCATGAGAAACATCATGTTCGACGTCTGGTGCACCCTGATATTCGGCGGGCTTGGGTATGTCCTTAAAAAACTCAAGTACCCCCTGGCCCCTCTTGCTGTGGCCCTTGTCCTTGGTGAGATGACCGAGCGGTTCCTCAGGCAGAGCCTCATCATGTCTGATGGATCCTTCTCGATCTTTTTCACCAGGCCGTTGGCCCTCTTCTTCTCCATTGTTGCCATTTCGCTCTTCCTGTTCCCCTTGTACCAGTTGGTCATGAAGAACAAGAAAGCGAAAGCGGCTGCCTAAAGTCAGGTGGAAAAGGAGAAAAGACTCTGAAGGGGGAGATCGATATTTCGGGGTTATACATCGTTACTCCTTTCAGAGAAGGTCCGGAGTGATGGAAAAGAAAAAGAAAATTCTGGTAACCGGAGGGGCAGGCTGGGTTGGCCTGGACTGGACCCCGTACCTCCTTGACAGGGGTTACGAGGTCAGGGTCCTCGACGTTAACGTCGAACCCCTCCGACAGTTTGAAAACGGGAATCTGACACTTATTCAAAGCGGGGTGGAGGACAGGGACGCTGTCCGAGCCGGAATGGAGGGGGTTGACGCTGTCCTCCACCTTGCCTGGACCTTTTCCGCCGATCCCCTGGAAACGGTGGAAAAGGATCTAAAGGGGCACATTTACGTCCTTGAGGAGGCGGTGTCCCAGAAGGTCAAACACCTCATCTATACCAGCACAGCCGTTGTTTACGGAAAACTTCAATACTCCCCCATCGACGAAAAACATCCCCTCGTCGTTGAGGAGGCCCGAAAACCCCTTTACGGAATTGCCAAGCAGTTCGCCGAAAAAACCTGCCTGATGTACATGAAGCAGCAGGAACTCCCCGTGACCATCATCCGATTCTGGTGGGCCTACGGAAGGGAGATCGGCGGGCGGCATTTAAGGGAAATGCTCAAGACCGCCGCTGCCGGGGGAACCCTGGAGGTCCCCGTGGGATCCGGCGGGAGTTTCGTGAGTATGGATGACATGTCCCAAGCTTTGGGACTCTGTTTATTAAATCCCGATTCTTACGGTCAGACCTTTAACATCGCCACCGTCTATGTGAAGTGGGAAGAGGTTGCCGAGATGGTCCAGGAGGTGACCGGGAACCGCTGCGAGATCAAAAGGGTTCCCAGGGAGGAGTGGAAAGGCAGCGCCTTCCTGGCCGACCCGTGGCAACTGGATGATACCCTGGCGAGGGATCTGGTCGGGTACACCCCTACTTCGGAATCCCGGGCCAAGGCAGAACTCAAAGCGGTTATCGCAAAACGCTGGGAAGGGATGCAGTCCGAATAGAGCATGGGAGGGAGTCCTTCGTCCCTCGGAATTTTCCCGAAAAGGAACCTTTTTAACCCCGCGAATTTTTTCTCCGCGAAACTGAAACCAGGCACGCTTTTAAACATTTTTGGAAGGGGAGATTGATGGAACCGATCCAGATCGTAACAGCTGTGATCTTCGCGGTCACGATAATCTTTGTCATTATCCGAAAAATCGACACCGTCGTGGCTGCCCTGCTGGGCGTCATAGCCATGGTACTCGTCGGGGGAATGACCGAGGTCCAGGCGTTCCAGTTCGTGGACTGGAACGTCATGATGATTCTCATAAGTGTCTGGCTCATTGCCGGTTATTTCGGCAAGACCGGGATACCGGAATATTTGGCCGACAAGACGCTGGATTTCTCGAAGGGAAATATTCCTCTCTTCGTGACACTTATCGGTGTACTGGCAGGGTTCGTTTCCATGTTCATCGACAACGTCGTGGTTGTTTTGATGCTGGCGCCGATCATCTTCCACATCCGGAAACTCTACGGTTTCGCGGCCACCGGTCCCATCCTTTTTATCGGGTTGTGTTCCAACTTCATGGGGACGGCTCTTCTCCTCGGGGACCTGCCGCCCCAGATGCTCCACAGTGTTTCGGGGGTCGAATTTGCCGGGTTCATTTGGCATTCGGGAAGACCCTCCTCGTTTATCCTCCTGACCATTACCTATCTGGTTGTCTGCGCGGTCTTTTATTTCAAGTTCAAGAAATCCGAACTGGCCGGTTGTGTTCTGGATGAAGAGGTTGCCAAAGCGGACGAGGAGAAGGATATTGTTTACATCAAGGACAAGAAGTTCGCCTGGCTCGTGGTCGGGGGTTTTATCCTCACGATCATTGGTATGTCACTCAGGCAGTATTTTGGTGTCAAACTCGGTTTTATCGCTTTTGCCGGGGCTGTCCTTCTTGTTCTGGCCATTGAACTGCTGAAAAAACCTTGGGATTTCGATGTCCCCGAACTGGAGCACATGCTCGCGGAGATCGAGTGGGGAGCCATAGCCTTTTACGCCGCTCTTTTTGCCCTCGTTGGAGGTCTCGAGCATACCCATATCCTCGAGATGGTTGCCGCCTGGTTCGTTCCCTTTGTCGAACAGGGCCTCCTCGTCGGTACGTCGGTGCTTTACTGGATCACGGCGGTCATCGTCGGGGCTGTGGAGCATGATGCTTATATCTTGACCCTTCTTTACGTCATACGGGACCTGGGGGAAACCCAGGGGATCAACGTGTGGCCGTACTACTGGGGGCTGGTCTGGGCCGGAACACTGGGCAGCAACCTGACCATTGCAGGCGCCCCGGCCCTTTATGTTGCCCTTACCATGGGCGAGAAGGAAGACGGGAAGAAGTTCTCCCTGAAACAGTTCTTCGCCTACACGGTTCCTTACGTTATCGTTTCACTGGTTGTCTGTTATATTCTTATGGTTCTTGTCTGGGTTCTTCCTTTCATGAAGTAAGGAAAGAGAACCGCCGATTCAGACAATATGAACCTATTATGGGGGAGAGATGGGCGCTGGCTCACTCTCCCCCGTTTTTTTTGAACCAGTAAGGATGGGGATAGGGAGAATCCAGCGATCTGTTATCCGTGGCCGGATTTTCACGCTGTCTGGGCATCAGGTTAATAGGTTGACTGGGCACAAACCCTTTGGTATCAATACAATTCACCTTTCTTCCGAAAATATATGAAGGACCATTGGATGGAAAAAATTTTCATTGGCTAACCTGTAGATAAACGGAAGGTAACGCGCCGGAACGGAGGTACGGATCATGAACACAAAATCTGTTTTTACTGGTGTCATTGGCCTCGTGATCGTTGGGATAGCCTTTTTGGCTCCTTTGGCTTTTGCAGAAGATAACGAGATCATCCTTGGCCACCCTGCCTGCCTTTCGGGGAAATATGCCAAAGCCGGGGAACAGGCTGTTGGCGGAATCCAGGCGGCTGTTAACTGGGTTAACGAGGCCCGGGGAGGTATCGCGGTCAACGGTCAGAAGGCCAGGCTGGTTTATAAATATTACGATTGTGAATCCAAGAAGGAATCGGTAACCAGCCTCCTCGAACGTCTGATCACCTCGGATAAGGTTAATTTTACCTTCGCGCCCTACAGCTCTGGTCTGACCCTGGCCGGGGCGCCGGTGGCCGAGAAGTACGGGATGATCTACATGGACCATGGGGGCGCCTCCGATAAGATCTTCAAGCAGGGGTTCGAGTACATCGTTCAGACCATCGGGCCCGGTTCACGCTACCATGCCGGTACCCTTGAGATGGTCAAGAAGATCGATCCCGGTGCCAAGAGGGTAGCTCTGGCCTATGAGGATTCGGAATTCGCGCGCTCGGTCATGAACGGAGCCGAGGCCAGGGCCAAAGAACTGGGGTTCGATATCGTATTTAAAAGGACCTACCCGGCCAAGGTCACGGACCTGACACCTCTGTTATCGGACCTTAAAGCTTCCAATGCCGAGATTATCATTGGCGGCGGGCATTTCGTGGATGGGCAGCTCCTGAACCGGCAACTCGCCGACCTGGGAATTCAGCCCAAACTCCTGTCCCTTATCGCAGCAGCGACCCTGCCGGCTTTTGGGGAGGCACTCGGGGAGTTCGCTGAGGGCGTCATGGGGCCGTCCCACTGGGAGTACGGGGTTACTTTTGCCCCAGAGGGAGCCAAGAAACTTGGGAAGATCTGGATTGGCCCCGGCCAGGACGAATATGTCGCCCTTTTCAAAAAGGCCGTGGGTAAGGATATGCTTCCCGACTATCACGCCGCCGAAGCGAGCGCAGCGGTTCTGGCCCTTGTTCTCGCCGTGGAAAAGTCCGACTCCCTTGACAGGGACGTCGTCAGGAAAACCCTGGGCGAACTGGAGTTCATGTCTTTTTACGGCGGGTGGGATATCGATGCGAACGGTATGCAGGTAGGCCACTCCATGGTGGACGTACAGTGGCAGAAGGGCGAGCGAACCATTATCTGGCCCGAGGCCGCGCAAACGGGTAAGCCGGTATACCCGAAACCTAAATTCAAGTGAGGGAAGTTGCCGGTCCGTTCGATACCGGCTACCTGAACCTTTCAGGATAAACCCGGCTCCTCTCCGGGGATTGGACCGGAGAGGAGTTCTTTCGTCCGGGGCGCTTTGCCCGGGCCCGGAAGAGGGGGAGCGTTTTGTTCTTCGAGCAGCTGTCAGGGAACCTGGTCCAGGGACTTGTTCTTGGTGCCGTGTATGGGGTGGCCACCATGGGACTTTCCCTGATTTTCGGGGTTCTCCAGGTTGTGAACGTTGGCCACGGGGCTTTTATCATGGTCGGCGCATTTACCGCCCTGATCATGTTTCAAGCGGTGGGAATCCCCCCAATTTTCGCTATCCCTGTGGCCCTCATCATCGGGATGCTCCTGGGGATGCTTTTTTATTACGGCGCCGTTAAACCGCTTGTTTCCCCCAGTGGTACCGGGATCAGAAAAGTAGAAAGAAGGGAACTGGGGATTGCCGCCGGGGGGTTTATCCTGGCCCTGATTTTCATGAGGATCCTTTCGGCGATCCTTGACCTGAACGTTGCCTTCTCCATCTTTGTCGCCATCGTTCTGATGTACGCTTTCCTCCTTTACATTTACGGCGGCAGAAGACAGGAAAAGGCCCCTGAGCTTGCGACCCTTCTGGTGACCTTTTCTTTCGGTGTCATCCTCGAAGAAGTTGCGAAACAGCTCCTCTCGTCGGAATCAAGGGGTTATAACTGGGACTTGGGGAAACTGGACCTGGGTTTTACCGTGCTTCCTTATACCAAGATCCTAGCCGGCTGCGGGAGCCTTGCCGTCGCCATCCTCCTGTTCCTCTGGTTCAACAAAACCAGGGCCGGGATGGCCATGAGAAGCGTTGTCGAGGATGATGTCGGGGCCCGTGTCTGCGGGGTGAACGTCGATTGGCAGTACGCCCTGAGCTTTTCCCTCGGGATCGGGCTCACCGTTACGAGTGGCGTCCTCCTGACCATGTTCATTCCCGTTGGGATCAACCCGTACATGGGTGGGTCCTACACCCTGAAAGCCTTTGTCATTGCGGTTCTCGGCGGTCTTGCCTCCCCCTACGGCGCATTTTTCGGTGGGATCGTATTCGGCCTGATCGAAAACGGTTCCTACACCCTTTTTGCCGCCCTTCCCGGGGGTGAGCCTTTTGCGCTGACCCGCTTCTTTTCCTTCGTGATGCTCCTTGTTATCCTTCTTATCAGGCCGACGGGGCTTTTGAGGGCCAAGCGATGAAGGGAGCGACGCGGTATTTCCCCATCATCCCCGTTCTTGTCGCCTATTCCGCCCTTCTGGCGTACGGTCTCCTTTTTCCCGGGAAATGGCAGCTGGTAGCCCAGCTTGCCTTTTACTGCACCCTTGGGCAGGCCTTCAACCTGTTCATGGGGATGACCGGGTACGTGGATTTCGGTTACGTTGCCTTCCTCGGTGTTGGAACCTACGGAATGGCCATTTCCATCTATTACCTGGCGGACAAAGGGCTGGGAATGGGGGTCATTCTGATCGGATACATCGCTGCGGCGGCTTTCTCCATTCTTCTTTCCATGGGTGTTGGAGCGGTGGCTCTCAGGCTCAGGGGGGCCTATTTCGCCATTGCGACCATCGGGGTCAACGAGGGATTCCGATATCTTATCGAGGGCGCGAGGATATGGAACGGAGCGGACGGGATCATTTTTTCCCGCCATCTTAAAATGGCCCTCGGACGCGAAATGGCCATGAAAATGTCAACCTTCTGGGCCGATATCCTCGTGTTTTTTATCGCGATCCTGGCGGCCGCTCTGACCCTTTTTTACCTGCGGAGCAAGATCGGCTATGCCCTTCTTGCCCTCAGGGAAGATGAGGATGCGGCCAAGGTCATGGGGATCAACGTGACCCGGTTCAAGATCATCGCCTTTATCACCAGTGCCGCGCTGGCCGGTCTCCTCGGCGCCTCCGCATGGGCCCTGAAACTGACCTATGTCTATCCCCCCGACGTGTTCGAGATCCATTACACTGTGGAAGCGATCATTATCGTTCTTCTGGGGGGAGCGGGGACCCTTATGGGACCCATTGTCGGTGGGTTGCTTTACGGTTTTTCCAAGTATTTTCTGGCCATAACACTACCCGGATTCCAGCTGCTTATCTTCGCACCTATTATTGTCGCCATTATTGTCCTTTTTCCCGAGGGCATGGTCGGCATTTTAAAGAACGCGCTTTTTGGAACCCGGTTCGAGAAGTTCGTAGTCTGAGGTCTGGCCTATGGCGCTTTTAAAATGTGAAAACGTAACGAAAAGGTTCGGCGGTTTAGTCGCCGTCGATAACGTCAGTTTTGAGATCCCCCCGGGTGAACTCATGGCCATCGTCGGGCCGAACGGAGCTGGCAAAACCACCATGTTCAACCTTATCAACGGGGTCTTTCAGCCCGATGAGGGGAGGATCCTCTTTGAGGGTGTTGATGTGACCCGGTTCCCTCCCTATAAAAGAGCCCACCTTGGGATGGGGAGAACCTTTCAGATACCAAGACCCTTTGCCTCGGCCACAGTGCAGGAGAACATCGCCATTGGAGCCATGTTTGGTGCGGCCGGCCTGGAAATCAACGTTGACCGTGCCATGGATGTCGCGGATCAATATATCGAACTTATAGGACTCAAGGCCCATCGTGAGAAACCCGCAGGGGGGCTGACCCCCATCGAAAAGAAACTTGTGGAGATTGCAAGGGCCCTGGCGATGAAACCGAGGCTTCTTCTCATGGACGAAGCCATGGCCGGAATGAACCCGAAAGACATCGATGAGATGGTCTCCTTTATCAAGCATGTCCGTGATCTCGAGGGGATTTCGGTGGTATCCATGGTTGAACACATCATGCGTGCTGTGGCCGGTCTTGCGGAACGTGTCCTGGTTATGCACCAGGGTGCCATACTCGTGGATGAACCCACCCGAGAGGCGTTAAGCGATCCCAGGGTGATCGAAGTCTACCTCGGACGTCCACCGGAGGAAGTTGATGCTTAGAGTCGAAAAGCTGGAATCCGGATATGGTCCCATGCAGGTTCTCTGGGGTCCGGACCTCCAAGTTAAGTCCGGAACCATTACCTCCCTGTTGGGGCCTAACGGAGCAGGGAAATCCACCCTTCTTCTGACCATCCTGGGTGCCGTAAGACCGCTCTCGGGAAAGGTTTTTTACGAAGAAAAGGATGTCACCCTTGTCCCGCCCCACCGAAAAGTGGAGCTTGGTCTCGTGATGGTTCCGGAGGGGAAGCACCTGTTCCGTGAGATGACCGTCTACGAGAACCTCCTCATGGGGGCCTATCGGAAAGGGGCCCATGAAGAAAGGGATGAAAACCTGGAGCTGGTTTTTTCCATGTTTCCTATCCTGGCCGAGAGACGCACCCAGAGGGCAGGGTCCCTTTCCGGGGGTCAGCAGCAGATGGTCACCATAGGGCGGGCCCTGATGGCCAAACCAAACCTGATCATGATGGACGAACCGAGTCAGGGGCTTGCCCCTAAACTGGTCATGGAGATATTTGAGACCATTGAAAAACTGAAGGATGAGATAGGGTTGACCATTCTTCTGGTTGAGCAGAACGCCTCTGCTTCACTGGAGGCTGCCGATTACGTCTACGTGATGCACGAAGGTGTTATTAAAGCCGAAGGGACCCCGGGGGAAATCAAGGAATCGCATGAGATCAAGGAAGCCTATTTAGGGATTTGAAATAGACAAGAATCCTGTAGGCAGCAGTCCGTGTTCAGTAGGGAAAAAAGAGGCCTCTTTTTATCGGTTTCAATTTTGAAAAAACCTATAAATTTAAACATTTAAAAAATATATTTAAAGTTAATTATGAATATATTCAGGTGCCGGATTTGTTCGGTTTATCGAATTACCGAAAAGAGAGCGTGAGTATCTGACTTTCACCTCCTGGACTCTGGTTCCTTTCTCCTGCCTCCTCATCCAAAAGAGCAGTACATTCTCAAAAACTGTGATTCTCCCCAACAGATACCTGTGCTATCGTTTTAACATGAATCAAAAACATGGAAGAAATTTGTCAACACATGAGCCCGGCTTCACTCTGGTCGAGATCATGGCCGCGGTGGCGATACTCGCCCTTATTGCCGGTATTGCTTTCTCCGTTGTTTTTTCGGCCGTGAAAAGGTCCCGATATATCGATCTCGACCTTCAGCTCAGACTCGAGGCTTCTTCCATCATCGCTCTCGTGGCCGAAGACTTAAGAGGGACCTATGTCCGCGAAGGCATTGTTCCTTATTTCCTTGGGGAGGATCGGTTTCTAATGGACATTCCGGTCGATCGGGTCGGGTTTTTGACCTCCTCCGTCCTTCCTATTAAACCCACGATAACCTCCGGATCATTCGGAGAAGTGGAATATTTCACCAACGGTGATAAGAGTGAAGATCTCGTATTAGTCAGGCGTGAACAGGCCCCCGCCTCTGCCCCTTACGACGAGGGAGGTGAGATCTCCGAAGTAACGGACCGGCTTGCTTCCTTTGACCTTTCCTATTTCGATGGGGAAGATTGGTTTGATGAGTGGGATGCCGGGAGCCAGGTCGGGGAAAGTGAAGGGAAACTGCCCCGAAAAATCCGTGTTTCCCTGTCTCTCGAAGAGGGGGGTAACACGGTGTCATTCACCACAGTGGTAGCTCCAGTAATGGGCGTAGGACGGTAAAAATGGGACAAAAGAAAAGGTTAAGGTAAAAAGGGGATAGACTTTTTGAAGGTTACTATTATCTGTTCACTTTCCATTTTATCCTGCTTCTTTCTTGACACATTCACCTCGACCTATTAACGTTGAAAACTCCAAGACAGACCCAGAGGTGCCACAAAAAAGACCCCGCCGAGCGCGGGGTTTTCAGAATCCACAGCCCATTAGAGGAGGGGATCGATGAAACCCGAACTGCAAGAACCCGCCCTGACATTTGACGATATCCTTTTGCTTCCGGCAAGTTCGGATGTTCTTCCATCCGAGGTTGTTCTGGACACCCAGCTTACAAGGGGTGTCACCTTGAACATCCCCCTTCTTTCCGCTGCCATGGATACGGTGACCGAGACTCAGACGGCCATCACTATGGCCCAGGAAGGCGGTATCGGGATCATCCACAAAAACATGACCCCCGAACAGCAGGCTGAAGAAGTAGATAAAGTAAAAAAATCGGAAAGTGGGATGATTGTGGATCCCATCACAATGTCCCCTGAAAAAAAGGTTCGCGAAGCCCTTGAGCTGATGTCCCGGTACCGGATCTCCGGCGTTCCCATAACACAGGACGGAGGGAAAAAGGGAAAGCTGGTTGGGATCCTGACAAACCGGGATTTGCGTTTCGAAACGCGCCTCGATCGTCCCATCAGGGAGGTTATGACCAGCCAGAACCTCGTCACTGTAAGGCATGGGATCAGCCTTCCCGAGGCCAAAGCCCTTCTTCACGAACACCGGATCGAAAAACTCCTTGTCGTGGATGAGGATTACAACCTGACGGGGCTGATTACCATCAAGGATATAGAAAAATCGAGGAAATACCCCAACGCCTGCAAGGACGAGATGGGACGTCTTCGTGTTGGGGGTGCCGTTGGAGTGGGGGAGGATATGGAGCGCAGGGTTCCCGGTCTGGTTGCCGCCGGGGCGGATGTTCTCGCCGTTGATACGGCCCATGGACACAGCCAGGGTGTCCTGAAGAGCATCGCTTCCCTTAAAAAATCCTACCCCAACCTGCAGATTATCGGGGGAAACGTTGCCACCGGTGGAGGCGCTAAAGCCCTGGTGGATGCTGGTGTTGACGCCGTCAAAGTTGGCGTCGGTCCAGGGTCCATCTGCACGACCAGGGTGATCTCGGGAGTAGGAATGCCCCAGGTGACGGCAATCTCCGAATGCGTCAATGCAATAAAGGGTTCGGGGGTCCCTGTGATCGCCGACGGTGGGGTCAAGTCTTCCGGTGATGTCGTCAAGGCCATTGCAGCCGGAGCCCATTCCGTCATGATAGGGAGTCTTTTCGCGGGAACGGACGAGAGCCCCGGGGAGCTGGTGCTCTATCAAGGTCGTTCCTATAAAGTCTATAGGGGCATGGGGTCCCTGGAGGCCATGAAGAAAGGAAGCAAGGATCGGTATTTTCAGGGGGATGTAGACACCGAGGCGAAACTCGTGCCGGAAGGGATCGAGGGGAGGGTTCCTCACAGGGGTCCCCTGTCTGCCGCCATTTTCCAGCTGGTTGGGGGCCTGCGTTCCGGAATGGGTTACACGGGATGCCGGAACCTCGAGGAACTTCGCACCAAAACCCGATACGTCCAGATCACCTCGGCGGGGCTTAAAGAAAGCCATGTCCACGATGTTATTATCACCAAGGAAGCGCCCAACTACTGGCTGGAGTAAAACGAGTTTAACGTTCAACGTAAAACCCTGAGGAACGACGTGACGAAGCCTGACATCCACGACGAAAAGATCCTGATCCTGGATTTCGGCAGTCAGTACACTCAGCTCATCGCCAGGCGTGTTCGGGAGCTGAAGGTTTACTGCGAGATTCACCCCTGTACCGTGGGGATCGAGAGGATCAGGGAGTTCAATCCGAGGGGAATTATCCTGTCCGGAAGCCCGGCGAGCGTTCGGGACGAAGACGCTCCGATGATTCCCGTGGACCTGTTCGACCTGGAGATGCCCGTCCTTGGGATCTGTTTCGGCATGCAGCTCATGACCCTCCTTATGGGAGGAGAAGTCGGGCACGCCCAGAAGCGCGAATACGGGCACGCCATGCTGCAGATCGATGATAGTTCCGACCTGTTCAAAGGGTTTGAGACGGGCAATGAGGGTGAGATCAAGGTGTGGATGAGCCACGGGGACCGGATCGACCGCCCTCCGCCGGGTTTCACGGCCATCGCTCATACCGAAAACTCACCCGTGGCTGCCATGAGAGATGCCGGATCGCGATTTTTTGCCGTTCAGTTCCATCCCGAGGTCGTTCATACGCCGCGCGGTGTGGAGATGCTGGAGAACTTTCTTTACAGGATCTGCGAACTCCGGCCGGTCTGGACGGCCAAGTCCTATATCGACATGGCGGTTGAAAAGATCAGGGACGAGGTGGGCGAAAGGGGACGTGTTTTGTGCGCCCTTTCCGGCGGGGTGGATTCTTCCGTGGTGGCAGTCCTCGTCCATCGCGCTATCGGAGATCGTCTGACCTGTGTATTTGTCGACAACGGCCTTTTGAGAAAAGGGGAAGTGGGGCGGGTCAGAACAGTTTTCACCGATTATTTCCATATTCCCCTTATTGTCCTCGAAGCGGGCGATCACTTCCTCGAAAAACTCAAGGGTGTTTCGGATCCCGAACGTAAAAGGATCATCATCGGAAACGAATTTATCCGCCTTTTCGAACGGGAGGCGGAAAAGCTCGGAGAAATGAAGTTTCTCGCACAGGGGACCCTTTACCCGGATGTCATAGAAAGCGTTTCCTTCAAAGGGCCCTCGGCTACCATCAAATCCCATCACAACGTGGGGGGGCTTCCGGAAAAGATGGATCTTAAACTGGTGGAACCGCTCAGGGAGTTGTTCAAGGACGAAGTCCGGGAGGTTGGACGCGAACTCGGAATGCCCGCCGAGATCCTCATGCGGCACCCCTTTCCTGGGCCGGGCCTTGCCATTCGGATCGTGGGCAGCGTGGACGAGGAAAGCCTCCATACGCTCAGGGAAGCGGACGCCGTGGTCCGTGAAGAGATCAGGGCTTCCGGTCTCCATGACTCTATCTGGCAGGCTTTTGCAGTCCTGCTTCCCATCAAGACGGTGGGCGTCATGGGAGATGAAAGGACATACGAAAACGTTGTCGCTGTGCGGGCGGTGGGGAGCCTTGATGGCATGACCGCCGATTGGTCCCAGCTCCCTTACGATCTTCTCAACCGGATTTCCAACCGCATCATCAACGAGGTTCGCGGGGTGAACCGCGTCGTCTATGATATCAGTTCCAAACCTCCCGCGACCATCGAATGGGAATGAAAAATTGTATCGGGTGTCTGGTGTCTGGAAAATTCCTGCCGAAAACTGTTTTATTCACCGATTCACAAAACCAGACACTATTTTTCCGACCCGAAGCCAGAAACCAGACCCTAGACACTAGAT
>CBFDCL010000021.1:0-29284 GCA_965603295.1 uncultured bacterium
CCATTAGCACTTTTCTGGAAAAAACCACGGACCTGATCCCTGAAAATCTTATCGCGGTCGGCAAAACCGCACCCTGAGACTTCAAACCTCAAACTCTCAAACTTTCAAACTCTCAAACTTTCAAACTCTCAAACTCTCAAACTTTTTTCTCAATTCTCATTATTGTTCTTTGCCCGATCGCTAAGTCACCAGGTCGACCGTTTAGGTTCCCCCTGGTCTGCCCTTTGCATTTCCCTCTTCAAAATCCTGGCAGAAGGGAGGTGAAGAGGGTGAAATACGACGAAAATACGGTGGACGAGATGGTGCTGGCACTGATGCACCTGACGACTTACCGGGAAGCGTCCGGATACCGGACGTGGAAGGGGCACGACTGGGAAGTCCTGAATCGGCTGCACAGCAAAGGGTTTATCGGCAACCCCAAAAGCAAATCCAGATCGGTAGAACTCACCGAGGATGGTCATCGAAACTCGGGAGAACTGTTTAAAAAACAGTTCTCCTGAGAAGGGAACCGGGATCCATCCGGGAAAGGGGCCGCCCGCGGGCGGCCCCTTTTTTTGTTCGTTTTCCCGACCTGTCCGGAAAACGGACCAGATAGGATGCCTTTCTGCGGCTTTTCAGTTCAATAACCGTTCTGGTATCATAAATAATAAACCTGGTTCCCGGCGGGAGGGAAAATTTTATGAGCCCGAGAAGCAAATTTTTTGGAGCGTTGATGTTAGGGGCCATCTGGACAGCCGGCCTCTTGGTCCTTTACCGGGTCCCCTTTGAGCCTGTTGCGGCGGCCTGGCGGCTCGGATTCTTCTTTTCCCTTGCCTGGATCCTGGGGTTGGTTATCCTCTTGCTGTGGTCCGGAATGCGATGGGGACACTGGTCCGGAGGATCGGTGCCGGCAAAAGACCCGGATTCCGTCGACCCGACAACGGGGCTCCCCACCCGGGCGTCTTTCCACAGGATCGTCCAGGACTATCTGGATGCCTCGGTGGATCCGGGCGAGAAGAGCCTCGTGGGACTTATCAGGGTAAATAACCTCGAGGAGATCACCCTGTCTTACAGCGTCGAGGAGGCGGAACGGGTCATGGTTCGGGTCTCCCGCGCCCTCTTCGACTCGCTGAGGGGGGCGGATCTCCTGGGGCGGCACGGCGAGAATGAACTCATCGCTTTCCTTCCCAAGGCTTCGAGCCTCTCCTGGGAGACCATTTCCCGAAGGATCCAGGGAAATGTGGAGGCTCAAAGCCAACGGGCCGAAAACCCTCCGGGCGTTGACGTGATCACAGGCCACAGTGAATTTGACCCCGGTTCACCGGCGTCCCTGGAGGTCCTGCTGCAGGAAGCGTATGAGGAGATGGAAGGAACCCCTGGAAAGGAGGAAATCTGAGCCCCCAAGGGATCTAGAAACGGCCCTTGCTTCTCCGGTCCGTGATGCGGATGCGGCGGTTGCGATCCCCAGAGAGCGACTTGCTCCGGCGGTTCCGACGATCCACGATGCGGCTTCGCCGCTCGAACAACCCTTCCCTCCGGTCGTCCCTTGCGCCGCGGCGTTCTCCCGCCTTTGATGTTCGGTCCGCAACCTGGCGACGGTTGCTGTCGTTTATCCTTCGATTGAACATGGGACCTGAGTTACCCTCTTAATCCTCTTGGTCCGAATCTGGAACCTGGAGGGTCCGCGTGTCCTTTTCCACCGGGTCCACCGTCGGGATCTCCCGGGATGTGTTGGCACCGTATTCGACAAACCGGCGGGCGCTGACCAGAACCCTGCTCTCCAGGGAGGCCGCGGCCCGGTTGTAGGCCTCCACCGCTTTGTCCAACCCCTTTCCAACCCCGGAAAAGTGTTCCGCCATGACCCTAAGCCGGTCGTAGAGCTCCTTTCCCAGTTCGCTGATAAGGTGAGCGCTTTCGGCGATGGTTTCCTGGCGCCAGCCGTAGGCCACTGCGCGCAGAAGGGCGATCAGGGTCGTCGGGGTGGCGAGGATGACCCTTTTTTCCACCCCCTGCTCGATAAGGCTGGGGTCCTGCTCGAGGGCGGCGGAGAAAAAGTTTTCCCCGGGCAGGAACATGACAACGAACTCGGTGGATTGGGGGATCCGCTCCCAATACCCTTTGGAGCCGAGGTTGTTCATGTGGTCCCGGATATGCCGTGCATGGTTCTGCAGCAGCGTTTTCTTCTGGGTCTCGTCTTCCGTTTCCAGGGAGTCCAGAAACGCCTGCAGGGGGGCCTTGGCATCCACAACCACATTCTTGTTACCGGGAAGCTTGACGATGAGGTCCGGCCGCAGACGACCATCTTCCGTGGTCACGGATTCCTGCTCCACGAAATCGCAGTAGGAAAGCATGCCGGCGATCTCCACCACCCGTTTGAGCTGGATCTCCCCCCATCTTCCACGGACGATGGGGGAGCGGAGGGCTTTGACGAGGTTGCCGGTTTCTGTCCGGAGGTTCTCCTGGCTGGCGGTGAGATGGCGAACCTGTTCCCTGAGTTCAACGTAGGCTTCCTGCCTCACGCTTTCCAGTTTGTGGACCTGGTTTTCAAACTTCTCGAGGGATTCACGGATGGGGCTCACGAGGTGAGCAACCGCTTCCTGCTTCTTCTCCAGGTCTCCCCTTGCCTGGGCCTGGAGTTTTTCCAGTTCGAGCCCGGCAATTTCGAGGAACTGCGTGCTGCTGCTCTTCAGAGCGTCGGATGACAGGGCTTTAAAAGCGTCCCCCATGGTTTCCTTGG
Organism: uncultured bacterium; assembly: GCA_965603295.1. Lineage (GTDB taxonomy): Bacteria > BMS3Abin14 > BMS3Abin14 > BMS3Abin14 > BMS3Abin14 > JAFGWO01. The sequence continues at coordinate 2,717 of CBFDCL010000021.1, forward strand.
CGTTTTCGATGAGTTTCAGGTTTTCCTGGGCCCCTTCCCGGGTCATTTTCAGCTCTGTCCCGAGAGCAGCGATCCTCGACCTGGCGATAAGCCAGGCGATGAGGAATCCCGCCGCGAAAGCCGCGAGCACTAGCAAGATGAGCCAAAAAGGTTCCATGGGTTTTCCTTGTTTAATGTTAAACGTTCAACAAAAAAGTCCAGTTCAGAGTTCAGAGAGAACCGACGGTTATTGTTGACTGGTGGTTGGTGACTGGTGATCGGGTTTTTCAAATCACCAATCACGAATCACCGACGTTAATCCTCAATTCTCAATTGCTCCTTCTCTTTGGACTTTGGACATTGGACTTTGGACAATTTTTTATCCTCCCGTTTCGAAGAGCCCCCCCACAGGTCCGATGCGGTACCCTTTCTCCTCGAGGCGGTCGATGAGGTAACCCAGTTTCGGGTAGAAGGGATCCTGTCTCCGCTCCGTGCCGAGGTGGAGCAGGACGATGCCGCCGGCAAGGCCCATTTCCGTCTGGCTGTCAAAGGAAAGGATCTTTTCCACAATCTGGTCCGAGGTAAGATAAAGGGACGAGTCACGGTCCGCGACCCAGTCAAGACTGTCAAGGCTCTTCCGGGTTTTGGGATCATAGGTCCAGGAAACGTGCCGGTAGCCCTTCTCCGCCGCCCATTTGCGGATGGTTTTGTTCTGCTCGCCATAGGGAGCGCGCCAGAGCTTTACCATCTCGTGCCCGGTAAGGGTCTTGAACAGTTTTTCATTCCTTATCAGTTCCTTCTGGACCAACTCCCGGCTCACGCCGGGGAGGGTGTCCTGGCGAAGGTTCTTTTCGAAGGTCGTCAGGTGAAGGTGGCTGTAGGTGTGATTCCCCACCTCGTGCCCCTCGCCGGCGATCCTGCGGGTCATCTCCGGATACCGGTTCATGAAATCCCCGGTGAGGAAGAAGGTGGCCTCGAGACCCCTTTTCGCCAGGACGTCGAGGATCCTTCCGGCGGCGTTATCGTAGCTGCCCCCGTCAAAGGTGATGGCAACCCTTCCCGACCCGTTACTGCCGCGGCTGATGTCCTCGGTCAGGGAACGATCCGCGAAAGACGGGGATGCCGCATTTTTCTTCACTGCGGCGGCGGCATTTTTCCTAACCCCTGTGGGTTCAGGTCCCCCTCGCGTTGTTTGGGGGGGAGCTTTTTCCCCATCCGCTTTCAGGTTCTTTTCCGGGAGGGGGATGGCCCGGGTGTAAACGGAAGGAAGGTTGTCGCCATAGACCTGGACCTGAACGGATCGTGTGTTGGCAAGGGGCTGGAAGTGGAATGAGAACCGGTTCTCCTTGACCGTACAGACTTCTCGTTCCTCGCCATCCGAGAGAAGGATCGCCACGCCAAATCCGGCGGCGCTTCCGGCCACGGTGACCCAGTCCCCATCATGGACCAGTTCGATGGTCGGCAAAACGGGCAAAGGGGCCGATGCGGGGGCGGGGGTGGAAATATCGGAGAGGATGCCCGTCAGAAGGATGGTCTGGTAGAGGATCACCAGCAGGAGAGCTGTGGAAAGGATGCGGAGGACGCTTCCCCCGGTGACACGTTTCACCGATTTTTCCGTCCGGCGGACCCTTAAGCCCAGTCGGAGGAACAATCGTCTTATGCTTGTCATCCGCTCGGAGAGCCATTCCAGGTACTGGCAGCGTACCGAACAGAAAATGTGGCCGCCGGCCCTTCTCTGGCACGCCGGGCAGATGTTGGCAAGGCAGTGATAACACTTGCGCTTCGCGGAAGTCTTCGGGTGGTTGACACAGGTGTTAGGTGGCGTCTTCATTAGATCATTAGATAGCAGAATGCGGCAGGGCGGGCAAGGAGCGCGGGGTTTCCCCAATGGCCTGGGTGCCTTTGCCGTTTCCGATTTTTTTGGCGAAAAAACCGTGTCGGCGTGATAATTTGCGTTCTGGAACACATCTTGAACCGCCCGCAGTTGTCGATCCCGGGAGAGGGAATTGGGAACCCGAGTGGGGATTCGAAGGAAAAAAGGAAACTTCCCGCTCAACGGGGAAAGGAATCGAAACCGGATGGAAAGGAAAAATGAAAGGGGCCGGGAACTGGCCCGGCAATTTATCACCATCGGAAGGATCCTGTTCGAGGGGGGGCTGAACAACTCCCACAGTGGAAACATGAGTCTCCGGGTGGGGGACCGGCTCCTTATCACCCGTCGGGGTTCCATGCTCGGGGAGTTGACGACTTCCGATCTCGTCGATGTTCCCCTGGAGGAGAACGGCTCCGACGGGGGCCTCCCCTCCACCGAGGTGAACGTTCACCGGTCGGTGTACGCCGGCACCGATTACCTCGCCCTGGTCCACGCTCACCCCAGGGCCGCTATCGCCCTTTCCATGAACCGTGATTTCATCGTCCCGGTTGACGCTGAAGGGCGATACTATTTCCATCGCATCCCCGTCCTTGCCGTCGGGGAGTCCATCGGCTCGAAGGAGGTGGAGGAAAAGCTCCCCGCCCTCCTTAACGAGTCCCCCCTGGTCATGGTGCGCGGACACGGGGTCTTTGCGGGGGGTACTACCCTCGAAGAGGGGCTGAAAATGATCCACTCCCTCGAGTGGTCCTGCGAAATCTTTATGAAATGCCTGGCCTTGGGGATGGAAGAGAAGGAACTGCAGGATGAACCGGGCAGGGGAGATTAACCTTTGCGTCTGGACGTTTACAGGGACGACCATTACCTCGGGGGGTATCACATCGATTCGGCTTCGGATGTGCGTATCGGCCGGGACCGGCGCAACGCGGTCATTTTACCCCACACCACGGTGAGCCGCCATCACGCCAACCTCGTCCGTCAGGGCACCCGGTACCTTCTCATGGACAAGAGCACCAACGGAACCTTCGTGGACGGGAAACCGGTTAAGAAGGTGTTTTTAGAGTCCGGCGCCGGGTTTTCCATCGGCCCTTTCCTCCTTAAGCTCCAGGAGGGTGACGAGGAGATGCCCGGGTGGGCCAGGCCCACCGACAAGTTGGCCGCTGTGGGGGCCGGTCACCCTCTTACAGGCCTGATCGGGTCGTCAAAGGTAATGGTCCAGCTTTCGGACATGATCGGAAAGGTGGCCGAGGCCGGGGCCACGGTCCTGGTCATTGGCGAGACGGGAACGGGGAAAGAGCTCGTGGCAAGGGCTGTTCACGACCTTTCCGGCCGCTCCGCCGCCCCTTTCGTGGCGATCAACTGCGGGGCCATCTCACCCGACCTGGTGGAAAGCGAGCTGTTCGGTCACGTGAAAGGGGCTTTTACGGGGGCGGAAGGGGAACGGAAGGGGGCCTTCGAACAGGCCGACGGAGGAATTCTATTCTTAGACGAGATCGGCGAACTGTCGATGTCCCTTCAGCCAAAGCTGCTCCGTGTTCTCGAATCCGGCGAGGTCAGGAAAGTCGGTTCCCAGGGGACAGTCCGCGTTGATGTGCGCGTCATCGCCGCCACCCACCGGGACCTTAAAGCCGAGGCCGACCGGGGAAACTTCCGATTTGACCTCCTTTACCGTCTCCACGTCCTGCCGCTGCTCGTTCCGCCCCTTCGCGCCCGGACGGGGGACATCGGGGACCTGGCCGGGTATTTCCTCCGGGGAAGGGGAACCCTTTCGGGCCCGGCGCTGGGCCGCCTGAAAAAGCACAGCTGGCCCGGGAACGTTCGCGAGCTCAAGAACGTTCTGGAAAGGGCCCAGATCCTCACCGGGGGAGGGGAGATCGGCGCCGAAGACCTGGTCTTCCTGGAGGAGACAAAGGTTCCGGAAGGGGATCCGGCGGACCGGCTTCCCGAGACGTTCGAGGAGCTGGAAAGGCTCTTTTACACAAGGGCCATGGAAAAATCGAGGGGCAACGTCCGGGCGGCCGCCCGGACCCTGGGAATCCCCAAGTCCACCCTGTACGACCGGTTAAAGAGGTACGGGTTGTTTCCTCCAGAGGAATAGGAAAAAGTCCAGGGTCCAGAGTCCATAGGGGTTCATATAGGTCCAACGTCCAATGTCCAACGTCCAACGTTTTAAAAGTGTAGCGGTGTCATTGCGAGGAGCAACGAACCTGGCCAGGGCGACGCGGCAATCTCAGAACTAATTTTACAGGGATGGAAAGGATGGGTAAGATCTGTTGAAGGTGAGGAGCAGGAGTTTGAAAGTTTGACTTTTGAAGTTTGCTCACCGCGAAGTCATCGCGAGCCATTCCCTGTGCGACCTGTCCTCCGTAGCTTCATGCGAAGGAGGAAGCGATCTCAAAGGTGACTGAAAGGAACTGCAGTGCTTTTTTGGGAACTTTGAATCGTTGAAAACCTGAGGATCTCAGGTCGGACCCCACCCGTTTAAAATCTCCAGTGCATCGGTCCATTGGTGCACTATTTTTAACCTGAGAATATGAGCCTTGACCCCACGGCTTTCCGATGGTGTCGGCCTCCCCGTCGCCTGGCGTCATGAAGACGCATCCCTCCTCGACAAAGCCCGATCGGGAAAAGACCATATCGTACTCTCACCCCTCGAGCCATTGGGCTTCCCTCACCGGGCAAAGGAGGGGGAACACCGTTTCCGGGGGCGCGTTGACGGCCTGGCAATAGGTCCTGGTGACCCTCTTTGCCTTGAATGCGGGTTTGTCCTTTTCCGGCATGGTGATAACCTTGTGTCGGTTTTTCACGTTGAACGATAAACGTTGGGCGAGCTACTTTTTTCTGGCTCCTGGATTCTGGCCTCGGTTCTCCCCCCGCTTCCCCGTGTCGGTTTTTCCACGTTAAACATTAAACGTTAAACGATAAACGCGCTCGGATAGTTGCTCCGCCAAACTCAGACCATCTCCAGAACCGGGATGATCGTATCTCTCGTGGTCAACGAAAGGAGGCGGTGATACTCCTCCAGGGGGAAGGAGTGGGTGAGCAGGGCCGAGAGGGAATCGCCATAAAGGTCAGCCAGTTCCGAAAGGTGTTTTACGCCGGATTCGAAAGCGTCCCGTCCCGCCTTGATGCTGCCGATGATCACCTGGTTGCCCATCACCATGCGGGCGACCAGCCTGGCTGCCGGGATCTCGATGCTCTCGTCCAGGGTGGCTCTCCCGGGGGCATCCATGAGCACCGTGACCGAGTTGGGCGCCATAAAAGGCATGATGCGAAAGACCAGCGAGGGGTCCCCCGTGGTCTCGAAAAGCTGGGAAAAGCTGTAGCCGGCCCTTTCCAACCTTTCGGTGGGCACCCAGGATGTGTTGATGTACTCCAGGTCGAGGGGCTTGAAAATCCCGGACCTGGTATCGTCCGATTCCCGCCGGCAGAAGACAGTTAAACGGTTATTGTACAGTGAGAGGAGAAACACGGTCATGATCCCCACGGGCCCCATTCCGACGACGAGGGCGTGGGGAGGGATCTCCTCCGAGGTGTGATAACAGAAGAAATTGTATCTCTTTGTCACCTGGACCGCTTCCTGATGGGCCTTTTCCGCAAGGCTCAGGGGCGTAAGGAGAAGGGCCAGGCTTTCCAGGTGCGGCGGGATCCGGATCAGGTATCGGCTGCGGATAGTGAGGAACTCTCTCGCGAAACCGTGGGCGCCGCGAAGTCCTGAATCCGTGTAATACTCCGGGTGGGGACAAAGGTCGCTTCTGGCGTCGATGCACCTGTTGCAGTCGCGTCTTATAGTCGGGACCACGACATCGCCCGGTTGAAAATCCCTGACAAGGGAGCCGGTCTCGACCACTTTGCCCACAGCGATATGGCCCGGAATGATGAAGTCTCCCCCTTCCGGAGTCATCGTTTCGGGGTCAGCGAGCAGCTGCCGGTCCCTGCGGGTCAAGGCCACCCTGGTGATCCGGACCAGGATCTCATCCTCCTGGAGGGGGTCAACCGGGTACTCGATCAGGCGTATCCCGCAGTCCGAGGGGAAGAATGCCAGCGCTTTGGATGTGTGAGTCGCCATGGACAAATTATAGCAGGTAAAAAACGATCCCGTGTACATCCGGATCATGGATCTCCCCGGCTGTCTGTTCCCCCTCAATATTCCCGAAATCGGAGAGGGGAGATTTTCCCGGAAAAGGCCCCGGGCCCAGGCCGGTTAGGAACCGGAAAAGATAGCAACGGTCCCTCGCATCCTGGCCATGGGAGTTTCCAAAAACGCACTGGATTCATTGAGGATTTTGTGTATTTTTTCGTTTTTCCCCGTCCAATTCGTTTGTGTTTCCGTTCCTTTCCTTCATCATTTTCTCCCCTTGACAAACCCGTTTGGCGGGGATTATAAATCACATTTTATTAAACTTTTTGTTGTTGTTTATTAAACCCCCTGAAATGGAAATTCGCGGCGTCCTTTCACATGGAATCGCGAAAACCGGAATCGAGTTCCCGTGAATAAAACCATGGACATCGGCAGGCGGGTCCGGCGCCTCAGGATCGCAAACGATCTCACCCAGGATGAGCTTGCCCTCCGGGCGGATCTGACCAAAGGGTTTATCTCCCTGCTGGAGAGGGATCGCACCTCCATCTCCATCGAGGCCCTGGGGCAGATCCTGGCCGTCCTGGGATCCAGCCTTGCGGAATTCTTCAAGGAGATGGAGACAGGAGACAGGAAGGTAATCTTCCGTCAGGATGATCGCGTTCTGCTCAAAGGAAGCGAAGAAGAGGAGACCATTGAGCTTCTTATCCCCGGCGCCCAGAGAAATCTGATGGACCCCGTTCTGGTGAACATTGAACCGGGAAGGGCATCCGTTGACCAGGGCCACGAAGGTGAGGAGTTCGGGATGCTGCTCGCCGGGACGGTGATCCTGGAGATCGAGGGGAGAAAACCCCAGAAGGTCCGTAAAGGCGAGTGTTTCTATATCGAGTCAGACAGGCCGCACACGGTTTCAAACAGGGGAAAAAAGACGGCGACGATCCTGTGGGTTGTTTCACCGCCCGTTTTTCACTAAAGGCGGCGAGAACGAACCCTTTCAACGGGGACAGGAGGTGATGGGCCATGGATGCGCTTGGAAGGCATATCCTCGCGGAATATTACGATTGCGATGCGCAATTGCTCAACGAGCCCCAGTTTGTAGAGGATACCATGAAGGAAGCCGCCGTGAGAGCGGGATCCACCATCGTGGATTCCGTATTCAGGCGGTTTGCGCCCCATGGCATCAGCGGGGTGGTGGTCATCGCGGAGTCCCATCTGGCGATCCACTCGTGGCCGGAATACGGCTACGCGGCCGTTGACCTTTTCACCTGCGGGGAAAACGTCGACCCGTGGATCGCATACGAATACCTCAAAGACAGGTTCGGCGCCGGGGAAGCCGAGTGCCGCGAGATACTCAGGGGTGAACTCAGGGTTCTGGGGCAGGGGGCGCGCCACAAGCCCGAGGGCCGCAGCGGGGCGATCCCGGACCAGGTCCGGCCATGATCATCCGCACTCCCGACGCTTACTTTTTCGCAAAGGGGGCGGCCGAAGGGTACATGCCCCTGAACGCTTTTGACGGGGCCCTTTTGGCATCCGGCGTTGGGAACACGAATCTCCTGAAGATGAGCAGCATCGTTCCTCCGGGCGCCCGGCGGATCGAACCCGTTACCATTCCCTACGGCGCCCTGGTTCCCGCCGCCTACGCCTCCATAACGAGCACCATCAAGGGTCAGACCATATCCGCTGCGGTGGCGGCGGCTTTCCCGTCCGACCCCGGCATGCCGGGGTTGATCATGGAATACAGCGCAACGGGTCCGCCCCGGGAGATCGAGGAGATCTGCCGCGACATGGCGGTTCACGGCCTTCAGGCCCGGGGTCTCGAGGGCGGTCGTTTAGAGAGCGCCTCCGTTTGTCATCACGTGGAGAATGTCGGCGCGGCTTTCGCAGCCGTTGTCCTCTGGTCCCTCGAGGAGGATCCATGAGCCTCTGGTTCACCGAGAAGCACACCGCACACACGGGCCTTACCATGGAGGTCCGGAAAAGCCTCTACCACGGGAAGAGCGACTTTCAGACCTTGGAAATCCTTGACACCTTCGAATACGGAAAGGTTTTTCTCCTCGACGGCGCGGTCATGCTCACCCAGCGGGACGAGTTCATCTATCATGAGATGCTCGCCCACGTCCCCCTTCTCACTCACCCTGATCCCAGGAAAGTCCTGGTGGTTGGAGGTGGCGACGGGGGAACGGTGAGAGAGGTTCTGAAGCATAAGGGGGTCGAAGAGGTGACCCTCGTGGAGATCGACCGGAAGGTCGTTGAGGTCTGCCGGGAACACCTCCCCGAGGTCAGCTGTGGTCTTGATGACAACAGGGTAACCATTCGGTTCGAGGATGGGGTCCGTTTCGTGGATGAGGCCGATGAGGGCAGCTTCGATGTGATCCTGGTTGATTCCACCGATCCGGTGGGTCCGGCCGTGGCCCTTTTTTCGGTCCGATTTTTCGAGGCATGCTCCCGGTCTCTGGGGAAAAACGGGGTTTTCGCCTGTCAGTCCGAATCCCCCTTTTTTGATCTGCCCTTCATGAAGGACATCCACGGTCACGCCACTGGGGCGTTCGCACGGGCCCGATTCTACCTCGCCCCGGTAACGACCTATCCCGGGGGGTGCTGGAGCTTCCTCATGGGAACCCGGAACGCTGTCGACTTTCCTCTGTGCCGGGAGGATACCGGAATCCCGACCCGCTATTACACGCAACAGGTGCATCTTGCCAGTTTCGCCCTTCCACGGTTTTTAGAGGAAGCCCTCCGGGGGTGAGGATGATGGAAACGGTCCGGTTTCTCGGTGCGGACTATGGCGTGGAGGATTCCGGGGTCACCCTGATGGGGGTTCCCTTCGACGGCACCGCCTCGTTCAGGCCGGGGGCTCGCTTCGGCCCGAACTCCGCGCGCATCTGGTCGGAGGTCCTCGAGACCTACAGCCCCGTATTTGGGAGGGACCTCGGCGACCTGAAGTTAGCCGACGCGGGGGATGTAGGGACTTTTGCCGCCTCCGGCTGCCGGGGGGTTTCCGACGCCGTTCGCGAGGGGGTGCGCAAAATCATATCTGTCGGGAGCCGGCCGATCCTCATCGGAGGGGAGCACCTCATCACGCTCCCTGCGGTGGAGGAATGCCTGGTAACTTTCCCCGATCTCGTTGTCGTGCAGATGGACGCCCACCTCGACCTGAGGGACGAATTTGAGGGCCTCCGTTATTCCCACGCCACTGTCATGAGAAGGGTTCTCGAAAAGGTGGGAAAGGAACGGCTTGTCCAGTTCGGGGTCCGGTCAGGGACCCGGGAAGAGTGGGAACTCGCCGGGAGTGAGGGTACCGTTGTCCGGGACATCGGGTCCCTTGGCGGAGTCTGGTCCGGCCGGCCTGTGTATCTCACCGTGGATCTGGATGTCCTGGACCCTTCGGTGATGCCGGAAACGGGTACACCGGAGCCCGGGGGTCTCATGTTCAACGACCTGCACGAGGCGATCCTCTCTTTAAGAGGGCTTAATGTTATCGGAGGGGACGTCGTGGAGTACTGTCCCTTCCCCGGAGGCGGAGGGCCGTCGGGAGCGGTTGCGGCCAAAGTAATAAGGGAACTCATATTCCTGGTTGCATCTGGAATATGAGTTCCCGGTGCAGAGTGCAGAGTGCAGGGTGCAAAAAGGGAAATAGCCTAAAGCCTAAAGGCCAAAGCCCAAAGTCCAAAGTCCAGGGTCCAGAGGGGAAGATGAAGCCCAAAGGCCAAGGACCAAAGACCAAAGGGGAAAACACTGTCCAACGTCTAACGCATGCCCACCGAAGCCTCGCGCGAAGGTGGGTCCAACGTGGAAAAACCAGTTGAAAATTGAGGATTTAGAATTGAAGATTGAGAATAACTGTTTGAGAGTTTGAGAGTGTGAGAGTTTGAAAGTTGCGGTTTTTACATCAGTGCACGAGTGCACCGGTGCATATGTGCACTTTACCAATTCTGAGATCTGAGATTATTCACCAGTCACCGATCACCGCTTTCCACGTTAAACGTTAAACATTAAACGTTAAACGGAGATCAAACCTCAAACTCTCAAACTCTCAAACTTTCAAACTTTCAAACTTTAAAACACCAGCCCGGCGCCCCGGGCTGTTTTCCCCTCAAGACATCCGCCGTAAAATATTATAACATTACACGAATTCCTCTTCGGGCTGCTATTGCAGCCGGAACGCTACCCGGTAAAGCGGGAGAGAGCGGATCGGGCGAAGATCAGATCATGATTAAGGACCTCAGGATCCATGGGGACATCGGAAGCGGCAAGGAGTTTTTTGCCACCCTTGGCGGCGAGGGGCTGGAAGGCCGGTTCTTCCACGAGATCCGGGAGCGGGAGGGTACCCCTTACCACCGTTTTTTTCTGGGTGGAAGCGAGCTGATCCTGGGCCCCGAAACCCTTTCGCACACCGGCAACGGTGGGAGTTTCTGTCCCTATATGTTCGGGGTTGACGAGCCCATCGAGGATCTGGTCAAGCCAGACGTTATCAACCGTCTTGTTGTTTTCGGAGCCAGGCATCAGGTTGAATCCCGGATCGCTTTTTCTGAAAATACGGCCGCTTCCGAGGATTACAGGCAGATTTTTCTCCGGGGCCACGCTGTTTTCAACTATTTCTTCTTTCTGCAGTATCGTGCCGGAAAACCCCTCGTCCGGCAGCAGGAGGAAATCCTCAGGATTCTCGGGAGATCCCTCAAGAGGTTCCCCCTCAATCTCGATGAGGATGATTCCCTCATCGTGGAGGAACTGCGGGATCAATGGTCCGAACTGGCATCCACCTTTTTCCTCCTGAAACTGGTGAACGGTCCCCATCTGAAATTCTACCGGAAGATGGAAGAGATGTTCTCCCAGTCCACGAGCCTTGGGGAGTCGGAAATCGCCCAGTTAGAGGAACTCGCCGCAACTCTTACCATCGATCCTTATTCGCAGGAGAGAATGAAGATCGACCTTATGTACCGGTTTCCTGGGAACCGCCAGGTCGTGGAGGAATACCGTGCTGTCCTGGTGGATATCCGTGATCATGACGAGATTCTTTTCGATCACAGGGCTCGCATCTCCCGCCTCAGGACGGTGGCCCTTCGCAAGGGGATCCCGGTCAACCTGCTCGATACGCTGGATGAGAAGCTCATCGGGGATCGGAAGATCACAGCGGAGGATGAGTCCTCCTACCTGGTTGAGGTCCGGGGGGTCCTGGAGACCGTTCTTTTATCCTCCCGGACGGTGGGGGTCCACCTCGAGGATGAGGACCTGATTAAGCTTCTCAAGTCCAAACTCACGGCTCTGGAGAACCGGGACACGGTCTTTGACCGCATCCTTATCGAGGTCGGAAAGGAGTGTGACGACCTGAGCCACGAGACGGGGGACACGGGCAGTCTCGAGGAGTTCGGCGAAATCGTCACCTTCTTCGACAGGTTTGATAACGTCTATCACACCGTGAACCGGGTTGCTTTCCACGAGGAGGAAAAAATCCAGGATGACAAGCTTCGAAGCCTCCTGTCCAACAAGAAGGTGTTCGACGGAATCCAGGACAACCTTTTTCACGAACTGTTTTTCACCCCCGTTCTCAAAAACCTGTACCTTCCCCGGTACGGGCGAAACAAGGTGGAGGTCCTTTACGACGGCCTTCGCAGCATCGAAACCGGAGACCTCTCCCTCCAGGACCTGATGATCTCCCTGGAAAACCTCGTGAGGGAGGAGCGGGAATATCGTATCGTCAAGACGGCCATGGACCGCTGGCTGAAAAAGTTCGGCAGGTCCCTGAGGAGCGCCGAGGAGGAAGCCGTGTTCCTCTCGGATGTAAGAAAGATGCTCGTGCCCCGCGGCCTGGTACGCCCGGATGTGCCGGAAACGTTCTTCAGGAAAACCCTGGAAGACCTTAAGATGGAGCGGGTCTATTTCGGATCGGTGCTCCCGAAGGCCATCAAATCCAGGGATTCGGGGATTCGGAGGGAGTTCGTTGATTCGAGTGGAATCGATCTCATGAGGATCGAAGAACTCGAGAAAGAGTTCCAGCAGCAGTACCGGATCGGTGACGAAACCCTGGAGGTGATCCGGAGTGCTTAATACCCAAGGAGGTTCTCCCCAATGCTGATGATGGGTGTCGACGTCGGGTTCGGTTTTACCAAGGCAACGGACGGCGAGTCGTCCGTCCTTTTCAAATCTATCATCGGTGAGCCCCAGCCGAGATCCATGGACGAGAACTTCTTCTCGAGCCAGGGGATCTCCGGTTTTCATCTGACGATTGACGACAGCTCCTACTTCGTGGGCGACCTGGCCGAGTCCGAGTCCAGGGTCCGACAGTTTACCCTGGATCATTCCCAGATGATCGCCCAGCAGTTCAAGGTCCTCGCCCTGGCGGCCATGGCCGGGATCGCTCCGAGCCGCGTCCCGCTCAACGTGGTGACCGGTCTTCCCGTTGGGTACTATATGCAGTACAAGGAGCGCCTCGCGCAGGATCTCACCGGTGAACACACCCTTACTGTCCATGACGGCGGGAAAGGGAAGGAGGTCGTCCTCAACGTTAACCGGGTTCGAACCATCCCCCAGCCTTACGGAAGCCTGGTGGATTTCCTCTTCCGTGAGGACGGGACGCTCCTAAGGGCCGACATGGCCAGGGAAAAGATCGGAGTGGTGGATATCGGGTTCAAAACCACTGATTTCGCAGTGTGCAAGGGGCTCAGACACTCGGAGCGAGGCAGCCGCACAACGGATACGGGGATTGCTAAGGCCTTCCAGTTTATCTCCGAGGCCCTCAGGGAAATGAGCGGGGTTACGGTGGAGATTTACAGACTTTACGAGGCTGTTCGCGAGGGGAGCCTCAAGATCCGCGGGGCTGAATATGATCTTTCCAAAGTCAAGAATGAGGTCTTCGGCCGCTTAGCCACTGCGGTCGCCAGCGACATGGAGAGGATCTGGGCTGACGACTGGGACCTGGACCTGGTCCTCATCACCGGGGGTGGAGGTGAGGCGCTCTACGAGTACCTCAAGCCCCTCGTTCAGGGTGAACTCGCTCTTCTCAAAACCCAGGAAGATCCCCGTATGGGGAACGTGTCGGGTTACGTCAAGTATGGCCGCTATTATTTCGACGGATCAGCGGTGAAAGGGAGCTGATGAGGGGAAAGATCTTCCTTGCGCTGGCGGTTCTTTTTGCCGGTGCAGCCGTTCTGGCCCAATTCTGGCCTCCTCCGCTAGCGCCTCCATCGGTAGCGGTCCATCCCGCTCCGGGGGTTTACCGTGAACCGGTTGAGGTTTCCTTCTCCTCCGAACAGGGGGCCACGGTGTATTTTTCCTTCGGGCAGGAGCGGGCCATGCCTTATTCGGTCCCTTTGAGGCTGAAACGGGACACCACGGTCCTTTACCATGCCAGGGATCGGTTTGGAAACATCTCCCCGATAAGCGAGGCCAGGTTTGAGATCCACCTCGATACGGACCCTCCACGGACGGTGGCTTCGCCGAGAGGCGGCAAATTCTTTCATCCCGTTTCCGTCCGGCTGCAGACGGAGGAGGATGCCCTGATCTATTTCACCACGGATGGTTCCGATCCGACGGAGAACTCCTCCCGTTACACAGGACCCGTGGCCCTCCGAAAGACCACCTCCGTCCGGTTCTTCGCCGTGGACAAAGCCGGGAACCGGGAAAAGTCCAGGAAGGAGACCTACCGGATCACCCTGGACGCGGACAGGCCCGTTACCCTTGCTGAACCCTCGGGGGGCCTTTTCAATGCCCCGGTCAAGGTGACCCTTTCTTCCCGGAAGGGTAGTACGATCTATTTCACCGACGATGGCAGCCGACCCTCCGACAAATCCCGGAAATTTATCGCTCCTGTCGAGTTCGTTCGCAGCGGCGTCCTCCGGTTTTTTGCCGTGGATAAAGCCGGGAACCAGGAGAAGATGCGAGAGGAGAGTTATGTGATCGACCGTGATCCGCCCTCCGTTCACTCGGAGCCTCCGGGCGGGACCTTTTCCGGAACCGTCACCGTGACCCTCCGGTCAATCGAACGCGGACAGATCTTCTACGGGACGGGGGAAGGGGAAACAGGGATCCCGTCTACGGTGTACACGAAACCGTTCACCCTTTCCGGAAACGCGGATGTCTCCTATTTCGGTGTTGACCAGGCCGGCAACCGGAGTGCTGTCAGTCACGTGACGTTCGTCGTGGATAAGGATGCCCCGGAGGCCGTTCTGAGGCCCCCGGGAGGACGCTATTCGGGAAGGATCAGGGTAAAGATCGAGACGTCGGAGCCGGCGGACGTCTATTATACCCTTGATGGAACCACCCCCGATGAGAAATCTGAGCGGTATGAAGGTCCCGTCAGCATCGAGAAAAATGCGGTCCTGTCCTACGTGGCCGTGGATAAAGCCGGCAACAAGGGAGTCCCCGGAACCGGGCGATATATCCTGGACAGTACTCCGCCCGTCACCCGGGTCCAACCTCCGGGAGGGGCTTTTTCAGACCCGGTGACGGTGTCCCTTGAGACGGAGGATGGAGCTGTCACCCGGTTTACTGTGGATGGCATCTCCCCCTCGGAGGCGTCGCCCCAGTACAGGGAACCGATCCTTCTGGACCGGGATACGGTGCTCAAATTCTTCAGCACCGATGGATCGGGGAACCGGGAAGAAGTCCGGGTGGAAGAATATTCTTTCGCCGCCCCGGCCGGAGACTGAAGGTAAAGAACTATGAACGTCACCTGTTTGACCTGCCAGACAAAATACCGGATCATCGATGAAAAGATCCCGGCCGGGGGTGCAAAGGCCAATTGCCCCAATTGCGGCCAGCAGATCGTGATCCGGGCTCCGGAAAAAAGGGAAGGAGCCACCAGCTTCTTTTCCCCATCCCCGGATGCGGATTTCGGGCAGACCATTGCTTACGATTTTTCCGAAGTCGACCAGAGTCAGACGGAAGTTACCGCCCTTCTGGAGGAGGTCTCCAGAAGAGAGCCGTTTTTTCGGGAGGGTCTTTCCTTCGCACTCAGAGAGGTGACCACGGGTCAGGAGTTCCCCTTAAGCAAGCCGGCCATCACCCTGGGGAGAAGTGGCGGGGATATCAACCTGAGCGACCCGGAGGTTTCCCGGAAACACTGCCTTGTTAAGGTGTTCGGGGACCGGTTTGTTGTCGTGGATCTTAAGAGTACTAACGGGACCTATTTCGAAGGAAGAAAGGTCATGACGGCGAAACTCGGGAGGGGCGGGAAGTTCACCGTCGGGAATACGACCTTAGAACCTATCGTAAAAGAGAACGGTTGAAACGACCACAGAGAATGCCTGATAAGGGAAATCCTGGCAATGAACTTCCATAGACGAAAAAACGTGCCCGCCTGGAAACCTTCCCGACTGTGCCGGACCTCAGGAACCGGACGGGCGACAGATCCCAGTTCAAGGAAATAACGGATGCTTGAAGACTTTTCCCCAAGGTGCAGTTCGAAGGTAAGAGGCCGGCCCCAAGTCCGCCTCCGTTTCCTGTTGGGGCTCCTTTTGAGCATGGTCGCACTGTATTTCAGCGGATTCCTGTTTCATCCCGCCCAGCCGTCTGTCCGGGGTCTTAGCACTGCTCCGAAGGTGGATATCGCATCCGACAGCGGCCCGGTGGAGGCCGTGGAAGCGCCGATCCGGATCGAAAAACGGAGGATCCGGCAGGGCGATACCCTTTACGGCATTTTCAGCGATTTCGACCTTCCGGACGGACAGATTCTCGAGATCTCCCGTTCAAGAGTGGACGGTATCGATCCTTCCCGCCTTGTGGCCGGGAGGAATTATCATCTGTATCTCAAAGATGACCAGGTCGTCGAGTACCGTTATGAGCCGGATGAGGAGAGGATGGTCCGGGTGAGGTTTGAGGAGGGAGGCCCGGCCATCACCGTCGAACCGATCCCCTACCGGAAGGAAAGGGTCGTCCTTAACGGCACCATAAGTGATTCCCTTTTTGCTGCGGTGGAATCTATTGGGGAAAAACCGTCCCTGGCGATGGATCTCGCCGATATTTTCGCCTGGCAGGTGGATTTTTTCCGGGATCTGCGGAAGGGTGACTCCTTCGTCGTGCTCGTGGACAAACTCTTCCGGGAAGAGGAGTTCGTCAGGTACGGTTCCATCCTTGCCGCCCGGTTTGTCAACTCCGGCCGCAGACATCAGGCGTTCCTTTTCAAAACGGGAGAAGGAAGGGAGGATTACTTCGACGAATCCGGGGGGAGCCTGAGAAAACAGTTCCTGAAAGTCCCCCTTCGCTTCCGGCGTATCAGTTCCGGTTTTTCGACGAGGCGCCTTCATCCTGTTACGGGGAAAGTCACTCCTCACCTCGGGGTAGATTACGCGGCACCCACGGGGACCCCCATCATGGCTATCGGCGACGGGAAGGTGATCCTGAAAAAGCATGATTCTGTGAACGGTCGGATCCTCAAACTGCGGCATAATTCCGTGTACGCGTCCGCTTATGCCCACCTCAGCCGTTTTGCGAAAGGCATCAAGCTGGGTTCGACGGTACGCCAGGGGCAGGTCATTGCTTACGTCGGACAGTCCGGCAGGGCGACAGGCCCCCATCTCCACCTCGCGATGTACAAGAACGGGAAATACGTTAACCCCCGCACCATCAGCGTCCCAAGGGCTTCCAGTGTTCCGGAAAGCGACAGGGATGCTTTCATGGCCCACGTGAAGGATCTTTATCCCCTTCTCAGGCCGGATCCCGATTCCCTGGCCGCGTCACAGGGGGAACGATAGAAATGTCCTACCTGGAGCGGATTCTTTCCCTCGAAAAGGAAAATCTCCTCGATATCCTCCATTTCATGGTGAAGGAGATCCTGAATGTTACGGGGATGGAGGATGCCCGGGTCTACCTGGAGGATATGAGAGAGGGAGCGCTGATCTGCTTCTACACCCCTGAAGGCGAGCTTGAGAGAAGAGGGGCCCGTATTGCCATCCAGCAAAGGGAAAACCCTCTGGTCCGGAGTTTCCTCGAATCGCAGACCATGACCGATATCCTGCTCCTTCCGGGGGATGATGACCTGCACGCCGAATGGTATTCCGAGAAGAAGATCTCCCGATCGGCCGTGTTTCCGATGGTGGACGGGAATCATGCCATCGGGGTCCTTGCCCTGGATATTTTCGGAGCGGACAAAAGGCATCTCCGGGCCAGGCAGAGGGATGCTGTCCGCGGCATTCTCGAGAGGACGATGCCCGTCCTGGCCAAGGCCCACCGGTTCAATCAGCGCGTCAGGCTGAACCGTCATCTTGACCGATCCCGCATGCAGAATACCGCAAGGATCCTTCTCAAGGGGGCCTTCGAGCTGGATCCGGCCCTTGACATCGTTTCGGTCCTCGTCTCGGCACAGTCCCCGGTCCCCGAAGCCCTCAAGGATGAGAGAGGAGGGTACATGGAGGTGCTGGCTGCCGACTCCAGGGACCTTTCCGATCTGCCCGTGTATGAAACACTGGAACGGATAAGCCTGCTGGAGGGCAAGAGCCTTCTTTCCCGGCTCGTCATGCAGAAGGATGACGAGGTCCTCCCGCGCCCGGATTCCCCCCGCTTCCTTTTCTTCGAGGACCTCCCCTCGGAGAAGTTCGAAAGACAGGATGTTTTCAACCGGCTGGCCCTCAAGACCCTTCTGCTTGTTCCGGTTCGAAACACGGAAGGGGGCGTCGTCTGTGTTGTCAACTATTTCACCAAAACCCCCCATCGCTTCACGGAACCGGAACTCAACCTCCTGGTGAACCACGCCAGTGCCGTTGGAGAGGGGATCAAGAACGCCGGGGCGGAGCACTTCGAGATAAGGGTCCTCGCGGAGATCGAGCAGCTCCTTGCACAGGATGACCCACTCCCGGATTTTCTGAACAAGGTGGTCGCCAGAGCGGTGGAACTGGTGGGCGCGGATGGCGGGTCCATCGCTCTTATCCGCGAACGGGACCGGGAGCGATGGCTCATCGTTGAGGATGGAAACGGCCACCTGATCGGTGCCAAGTCGTGGGACCGGAAAAAAGCCCTTATCCCGGAGCTGCAGGTTGGGGGCGAGGACCTTCCTCGGGAAAAACGGTCCCTGACCGGGTACGTTGCTTTCACGGCCAGGCCCTATATATGCCAGGACACGGAAGCCGAATCCGTCAAGGAGGGATTTTACTGGAACCTGGGGCAAGATGTCAGGTCAGAGCTGGCGGTTCCGATCATGGTGGGGGAGAACGTGATCGGTGTCATAAACCTTGACAGCAACGCAAAAAACTTCTTCACCCTGGAACACCAGCGGATCATCCTGCTCATCTCGAGACTCATTGCCACCAGGATCTTCGATCACACGAAGATCACGGAGCTTCAACAAAAGGTGACAAGGATGAAAAAGGAGGTTTCCTACAAAGACCCTGGCGTGGGTTCCTACCTCCTTGGGAATATCATCGGGAAAAGTGAGGTCTCGAGGAACCTGGTGGATCGCATCAGCCGCCTGGCTCCCCCTTTGACCAACCGGCTTTTGAACTGGAACCTGGAAAAGGAAAAGGATCTGGAACTGGGTCTCCCGACCCTTCTGATCACCGGGAAGACCGGATCGGGGAAAGAGTTCGTTTTCAACAATCTTTACAATCTCCTCAATGAGAGTTTTCGGGAGGGGGGAGGAAAGAAAGGGGAGCTTCCCATCCGGAAGACCAACATCGCAGCCTTCAGCGGGGAGTTGACGTACACGGAGCTGTTCGGTCACAGAAAGGGCGCCTACACGGGGGCGGATGCCGACCGAACGGGTATTCTGGAGGAGGCCGACGGGGGCATCGCTTTCCTTGATGAGATCGGAGACGCCGACCTCAAGACACAAATTCAGCTGCTGCGGTTTCTCGATACCGGTGAGTTTTCCAGACTTGGCGAAACCAGGGTCCGCCGAAGCAGGGTTATTCTGGTGGCCGCCACGAACAGGGATCTTACCCAGGAGATCCAAAATGGCGCTTTCCGGGAGGATCTTTATCACCGCCTCAGTGAAATGGTCCTGAAGGTCCCTTCCCTCGGAGAACGGAGGGAGGATATCCCTGACCTCGCCAGGCACTTCCTCGGGCGCCTTCATGCGAGATACTCCCTGAGCCAGAAGCCTCCCCAGTTGACCGCGGAGGCGGCTTCCATGCTGGCCGGGCTTCAGTACCCGGGCAATATCCGGCAGTTGGTCACGGTCCTGCAAGGGGCTCTTTTTGAAAGCGAGACGGGAGAGGTGGGTGTTGAGGAGATCCGGAAATTCCTTGCGCTTACGGAAGAGGAAGGGGAGGCGGCTCCAACGGACCCGGCGGCCCTTTTCAGAAGAATCAGGAGTAAGGAGGGCGATTTCTGGGACACCATCCACGCCCCCTTCATGGTGAGGGACCTCACGCGAAAGACCGTCCTGGATGTTTACGGGATAGCTCTGGCGGAAGGGGGCGGCGTCAGGGAGGCGGCTGAGCTTCTGCGTGCCCTCCCGGAAGATGTTCAAAACCGGGATCTGGAACTCACAAGGTTCCGGAATTTCATGTACAAGACCGTGGGGATGGGAAAGAAAGAAGGGAACGGCTAAAAAAAAGTTTGAGAGTTTGAGAGTTTGAGAGTTTGAAAGTTGAGGAGTTTGAAAGTTGAGAATAAGTGTTTGAGGTTTTCGGTTTGATGTTTGAAGTTGTGAAATAGTTCCAAGATCTAAAATCCAAGATCAATGGGAAAACACATTGGACATTTGCCGTCGGACATCAGACGATCTCTCTGGACTCTGGACTGAATCGCTCCGTTGAACGTTAAACTTTAAACGTGCTTTTTCCTGGATCTTGGATTTTGTATCTCTTTTTGAAATTTGAAATCCCTGTCCGCCATAGCTGGTCGAGAGGCGTTAGCGAAGGCGGATGAAAGTTGAAATCTGGAATTTTTATTTATGAAAAGGAACAATAACATGCTGGCTTCAACGATCATCTTCGCGGTCCTCGCGGCGGTGTTGCTCTTTGTCGGTTATTCCCGGGGGGAGGGGCAGCATATCGCCGGTCTGAAAGCGGGGTTCTCGATCTTTGTGCAGATCCTCCCCATGCTCATCCTGGCGTTCATCGTTGCGGGAATGGTGCAGGTGCTCCTTCCGAAGGAGATCATCGGTCGGTGGATCGGTGCGGAGTCCGGAATGAGAGGGATTCTCCTGGGTTCGGTGGCCGGCGGGTTGACCCCCGGCGGCCCCTACGTCAGCCTTCCCATGGTGGCCGGATTCTTCAGCGCCGGTGCCGGCATCGGCACCATGGTAGCCTACATATCGGCCTGGTCCATCTATGCCATCGCGAGGCTGCCCCTCGAGATCGGGATCCTGGGCTGGAGGTTTACCGCTATTCGCCTGGCATGCACGTTTTTCATGCCGCCCCTCGCCGGGATCCTCGCACACATAATTTTCAGGAAGTGAAAAAAGATTCCGGCGAGAGTCCAGAGGTGAAACCACAGGGTGAAGGATTATTGCGAATTGAGAATTGAAAATTGAGAATTGAAAAAAATCAAACAAAGAAAACGGTGGCCATTCTCAACCCTCAACTCTCAATTCTCAATGGCCTTTTCACGCTGCACCCCTTGTCCGCCATTGCTCAGCGAGCGACGGCGGATGCACTTTGCACTCTGCACTGTTTTAATTCACCGGCCCCGTAAACTCCCCTTCCTCCCGAGGAACATTGATCTCCCCGTAAACCGCCTCGTATTTGCTCACATTTTCCCTGAGAGCCTGTGCCAGCTGTTTGGCCTGTCCGGGCGATACAAGAATCCTGGATATGACCTTTTTCCTGTCTCCCGGCAGGAGCATCAGGAAGTCCAGGATGAATTCGCTCGAGGAGTGCATGATGGTGGCCGCGTTGGCATAGCGCCCGTTTTCCACCGCCGGGTCAATATGAATGATCGACTGTTTCTTATCCGTCATGGTACACCTCCATTCTGATACCGGGGTTCCGAAAATGGCAATCAGCCAATATTAACGGGAAAACAGGAAGAAAAAAACAGATGACCGGAAATAAGGAGGGAAAACTCCTTCCCCCCATCCGAATCGAAAAACTGGTAGCCGGCGGCGCTGGGTTGGGTTTTTCCAAAGGGGCGGTATTCATTCCTCTTACGGCACCCGGGGATCTGGTTGTTCCCGAGGGTGTCCGGAAGGCGAAGGGGGTTTTTTTCGCCGAACCGGGGACCCTGCTGGAACCAGGCTCCGAACGGAGGGAACCGCCTTGTCCCTGGTTCGGGGAGTGCGGAGGCTGCCTGTGGATGCACCTTGATTATCCCTCTCAGGTTAGGTGGAAAGAGGCGATTTCCTCGGAGGCGTTCTCGCGAATCGGGAACTTCAGGGAGTTCCGGTTTGAGAGCGTTTGGCCTTCATCGATGGAAACGGGGTACCGGCACCGGGCGAGACTGCAGGTCTCCGGGGGCAAGGTGGGTTTCTTCAGAAGGGGGACCAGGAAGGTTGTGGAATGGGACCGCTGTCTCCTGCTCCCGGAACCCCTCAACGTGGCATTCGGTGTGCTCCGTTCCCTTTTCCGCCAGTCCCCTCCGCCCATCGGACTTCGATCGTGTGAAGGGGCCGTGAGCCCGGTGGACGGGAGCGTAAGTTTCCACTGGGTCCTGGACGGGGAAAGGGTCTTCGGAAAAGAACTGCGCAGGGGAATGGATCGACTGGAAGACGGGCTTGCCGAACACTCCATTCGGGTCGCCGGGCAGGTCCTGCGCAGCTCGAAGGGGAAGGTCCTTGCCGCCAGGGGAGGTCCCCTCCGGATGGGTTCTCCGGGGAGCGAGCTTCTGGCCTCGCCGGGTGTTTTCTTTCAGGTCAACCCGCCTGTGAACCGTGCCCTCGTGGGCCGGACACTGGACGTCCTGAAAGGAAGGGGGATATCCTGGCTCCTGGACCTTTACTGCGGCATCGGCAACTTCAGTATTCCCGCCGCCCTTGCCGGGATACGGGTGGACGGTGTGGAATCCAACCCCTCTGCCGTCCGGGATGCCCGGACAGTGGGCTGCCGGAACTGCTGTTTCCATTCCGCGGATGCCGGACGCTTCCTGAACGGGATGGCCGGGCAGACCGAGTGGTGGGACGCCGTCCTGGTGGATCCGCCCCGTACCGGGCTCTCTTTACAGCTGACAAGGAGGCTGGTGAAGGCGCCCGTGGGCACGCTGATTTACGTCTCCTGCGACCCCGGCACCCTCGCGAGAGACCTTGCTATCCTGACGGAGGGGGGATATCTTGTCGAAAAGGCCGAACTTTTTGACATGTTTCCCCAGACTCCCCATGGGGAGATCCTGGTGGTGATGGGGCGGTGATGTTCGAAAACCCTTTGGTTTTAAAACTGAAACTCCGTCAACGCGGGAAGCCGGAGACCATCACGATTCCACGGAAGGTCGATGGAGACCGGGGGGAACGCTGATGATGTCATTTTCCCTGAAAGATATCCTGAGAATGGAAGTTGCTCCTGCGCTGGGGTGCACGGAACCGTCCGCTATAGCTCTCGCCTCCGCTGCAGCGGCATCGATCCTCCCTTCACGATCCCCGGAAAATATTGAAATCTGGGTTGACCCCAACATCTACAAGAACGCCTTCGCGGTTTCCATTCCGGGAACGGGGGGGGAATCCGGCCTCGGCCTCGCGGCTGCCCTCGGCGCCCTTGGCGGTGACCCCACACGGGGCCTTGAAGTTCTGGAAACGGTGGGAGTTGATTCCCTGGAGAAAGCCGGATCCCTGATGGAAAGGGACGGTGTCCGGACGAACCTCCTATCCGACCATAGGGGCCTGTTCGTTCGTGCCGTCGTTACCTCTTCCGGGCATACCGCCGAAGCCGTTATCGAGGAGGTCCACGATAATATCACCCGTCTGTCCCTCGATGGGAATGACCTTTCCGATCACCCCCTGATCCAGGGGATAAAGGGGGAGCAGCAGACCCTGCAGCAGCTTGAGGGTTGGTTGAGGGACCTGAAACTGAAAGACCTCATGGCACTGCTGGAAAATCTGGATGATGAGGACCTCCGGTTTCTCCGGAAAGGTATCGAGTTCAACCGAAAGCTTGCGCGCCATGGTCTGAAACACGGGTCGGGTCTGGGGATCGGCCTCGGCCTGGAAAAGCTGGCCAGAGAGGGGCTGATTGGCCGGGACATGATCCTGTCGGCCAGGATCCTCACATCATCCGCAGCCGACGCCCGCATGTCGGGTGTCAAACTCCCTGCCATGAGTTCCGGAGGAAGCGGCAATCACGGTCTCACAGCCATCCTGCCCATTGTTGCCGTGAGTGAGTTCGTGGAAGGGGATAAGGATCTGGTCCTGAAAGCTGTGGCCCTGAGCCACCTGGTGACAGCCTATGTCAAGGCCTTCACGGGCCGGCTCTCGGCCATATGCGGATGCTCGGTAGCGGCAGGGGCGGGGGCTGCAGCGGGTGTGACTTTTCTCCTGGGGGGCAGCCTGGAACAGATCGCCGGAGCCATCAAAAACATCATCGGTGATCTGGCCGGCGTGATCTGCGATGGTGCCAAGGCCAGTTGCGCCATGAAACTGGCCACGGCGGCGGGGACGGCAGTCCAGGCGGGGCTCTTATCGATCCATGGGATTTTCGTTCAGCCCACCGACGGGATCATCGGCCTCACCCCCGAACAGACCATGGAAAACGTGGGTACACTGAGCGTGGAGGGGATGATCGAGGCCGATCGGGCGATCCTTGGGATCATGATCGAAAAGCATCTTCACGGATTGGAGAATGAACGATGATCAGTGCGGACAAACTGGATCTCCCGAGAACAGCTGGGTTGTACGCGGTCTGAAATATATCGGTCCAAAGAAAATAAGAAGGTGAAGATATGTACAGGGTCGCTGGCAGGGGTCTACCAAGGACGGATCACCTTGTCATCGGGTTACTCATGATCCTGATGGTTTTTGTCCCGGCGTGTGAGCGAACCGTTGAAGAAGAGGTGATTGCACCCCTGGAGAGTCTGGTTGAACAAAAGAGCGCCGCTTCACTGGAAACGTCGGTGATCAATGTACGGACCGTTCGCGCCGCACTGATGAGATTCCCGGTAAACTCACCAGAAAACCTTTATCCCGATGATCGGGAGGTTTTCGATTACGAATCCCTTCGGTACACCCTGACGGACGAAAACCTCCCTCCGGATATAAGTGAACTCATGTGGGATCCATCCTATGGAGTCGTTTATCACTCGGATGGCTATACCTTCACTTTTGAGGTTCGCGCCTTGGGGAATGGCGGAATAATTTCGGCAACCCCGGGCGGAGTGGCGGTGAACCGGTAATCGAGATACAAGAGGAGATCATCCGAAAAAAACCGGGCGCCGCATGTGCCCGGTTTTTTTTCATGATTAAATATTTTCCTCCGCCTTCTGCACTCCCTGTCTGCCGACCTGTCCGGCGAAGCCTGGAAGGCGAAGTCGGAAGCTGTTCGGCAGGCGTTAGCGAAGGCGGATGCACTCTACACTCTTTTAAAGCAGGTCCTCCTTGATCTCGATCCGGTCTTTCATCTCTTCCTGGAGTTCCTGAATGTAGCCGTTCAGGACATCCTGCTCCCTCTGATATCTAAGCGCCTCTTCAACGGTGGAGCGCTTCTCCTCGAGATCCTTGTCCTCCGGGTGGAGGATCTCCTCCAGCACCACGAGATAGTGGGCCTGTCGGCCGGAAGCCACCGCGCCGCCCCCCGGGTTGCGGATGGTGAAAGCCGTCCGAATGATCTGTTCGGCATCATCGAATTCCGGTAAAGAGGTATCCATTATTGTGAAAGGACCGGTTTTGACCGCTTTCCTCCGCATGGTCGCCGCCAGGGAGTCCAGGGATTTTCCCCCTTCCAGTTCGTCCAGGAGCTGTTCGGCTTTTTCCAGCGCCATTTCCATGGATCGTTGGACGATCAAGCCTCCTTCCACATCCTCCCGGACGTCCTTCAGGTCCGGCAGGTAAGGATCCCTCCTTTCGATGGTCTGGAAGAGGTAAAGCTTTCCATCCTGTTCGTAGATATCCCCCACCTCCTCCTCTTCGGTGGCGAAGGCGGCCTGGAGAAGGTCCTCGGGCAGTTCGAGGGTTTCAAGGGATGAATCGCGGGAAAATGGAGGCGTTTTCATAATTGCCAGACCTTTTTCACCAGCCAGATCATCGAGGGATCTGCCCGTATTCTCGATGGCATCCAGGAGGTCGTCCGCAAGGTCGTAGGCCAGATCGAAGGCCTGCTCCTGCCTCAGTCTCTCTTCGATCTCATCCCGGACCTCCTCGAAAGGTCTGGTGCGCTCCTTCCGGTATTCTCCCCCCTGAACAACCTCAAAACCGTTGGCTGTGGGGATGGGATCACTGACCTCCCCTTCCTCGAGATCCCGGAGGGCATCCAGCACGGGTCTATCGAGTTCTTTGGCTTCGAGGAACCCCAGGTCTCCTCCGTGGGCGGCGCTGTCCCTGTCGGAGGAATATTCCTTCGCGGCCTCGGCGAAACTTGTCTCATCCTCCCTCACCCGGGCCACGATTTCCTCGGCGAGGGCCCGTATTTCCCCGATGCTCTCGGCGGAGGCCTCATCCGGGAGGGAAAAGAGGATATGGCGAACCCGGTAAGTCGCGGGGATGAGAAACTCGTAGGCCAGGTCTTCGTACAGGTCTTCCATGTCCTGTGTGCTCACGATAATTTCGTTGTAGAAATCCTCCGGGTCGATGATAGCAATAGCCTGGCGAAAGGTCTCGGGAACCCTGAACATCTCAATGTGATCCTCAAAATACTCCTCCAGGTCGTCTTCAGTGGCAGCCTGGACCTTCCGGACGAAGTCGTTGGGTGTCAGTGTAAGCACCGTCGCGACAGCCTCCCGGGTCAGGAGCATGAGGTTATCGTCCACTTCCTGAGGGGTGATCACGGCAGAGACCTTGATCAGGTCCGTCACCTTGCTGATGATGATGTCCCTTGACAGGGAGGTTTCATACGCCTCGGGAGTCGTACGATTGTAGTCGAGGAACATCTGGTATCGTTCCGGCAGGAAAATCCCGTTTTCCTGGAACGCCGGGGTGGAAGTGATCTGTGCCGAGATTTCCTCCGGTGTGGCGGTGACCTCCAGCCGCCGTGCGGCTTCGAGGAGAAGGTACCTCTCGAGGAGAGTTTTCTTCGCCTGACCCTTCAGATCCAGAAATTCCAAAGTGGCCGAATCCAGGTTTTTGTAAACCTGCCGGTAGGATTCCAGGAGATTGTTGTAAATGTCGCGGTATGCGTTATAGGGAACCTTGACTTTATCGATGGTCATGATCGTATTGGCGTCCTGTCCCGAAGGGGCAACCCCCCAGAAGGCAAACACGACGACAATCCCGAAAAGGAGGATCTTGATAATCCACGATCCGGCGTTTTTCCTCATATATTCAAGCATTTGATCCTAAGTCTCCCTTTTCCTTGATGTGTTCCCCTTGACGCTGAAAAGGCCGACCAGGTGGTCGGGCTGACTCCCTCTCCTGACGAAATGCCCTCCCCGGTTTTCCGGGTGAAAGATGTCAAGGGTCAGGCAGTCGGACATTATAAGGGAAAAGCCGTCGAATGCAATAGCAGGGAAATTCCCCGGGGTATTGAATGCAGAGTGCAGGGTGCAGAGGGATCTTCCGGTTGAACGTTTAACGTTGAACGTGTTTGGAAGGCAATCACTAATCACTAATCACTAATCACTGGACCTTACCCGCAACTCCCAAACTCTCAAACTCTCAAACTTTCAAACTCTCAAACTTTCAAACTCTCAAACTTTC
>CBFDCL010000022.1:0-28771 GCA_965603295.1 uncultured bacterium
CCGAGCATTTTGGAAGCCTTGTCCAGTGCTTCTCCGGCGGCATCGTCCAGGGTCGTTCCCAGGACCGGGGGTGGGTCGCTCCCGTCCAGGTGATAAAGGGTTGTGTGGCCCCCCGAGCATACGAGAGCTACGGAAGGGATGGGAGTTCCCCCGGCAAGGTCCATGGTCATGAGGTGCCCCTGGATATGATCCACGGGAACGAGAGGAAGGCCCGTGGAGTAGCTCATCCCCTTGGCATAGGAAAGACCCACCAGCAGGGAGCCGATGAGCCCGGGCCCGGCTGTAACGGCGATAAGATCGAGATCCCCAACTTCGATTTCCGCTTCTTCCAGGGCCCTGCCCACAGTCGTGTCGATCACTTCAAGATGCCTTCGGGAAGCCATCTCGGGAACGATGCCCCCGAAAGGTGAATGCAGTTCGTCCTGGCTCCAGACCACGGAGGAAAGGATCTCGCGCCCGTCCCTGACGACGGCCGCCGCTGTGTCATCGCAGGATGTTTCTATTCCCAGAATCAGCATAGGCGATCATGCTCTCGAGAGAAATCCAGTTGACCCCTCTTTCCTCCGCTTTTGCCGCCAGTCTGGACATGGCTTCGGCTGTGAGCGGACGGGGGTGACCGATGCCAACGGCCCATCCCCTTTCCAGGGCGAGGTCGAGAAGTTCATCCACCTTGGCGTCGATGGCCGCTGAATCCGCCACATTGTCAAGAAAAACATCGCGACAGACGCAGGGGATCCCCATCTCTCTGGCTTTGGAAAGGGCCACGGTCTGGGCAGTGGTTCGGCTGTCTACGAAAAACAGTCCTTTGCTGCCCACGAGGCTGAGCACAGCCTCCATCACCCGCTCGTCGGCGGTGGCTCTCGACCCCATGTGGTTGTTGAGCCCGACGATGCCCGGGAGGGAAGCAAGATCATCTTCGATGATCGACTGGATCTGGGCACGATTCTGTGACAGGAGTATGGCCCCCGGTCCGGGATCCGTTTCCGGGTAGCCGAGGGGTTCCATGGGGAGGTGCAGAAGAAGGGTTTTTCCGTTTTTGTGCGCTTCCTTTGCCAGTTCCACGGTATGGGGGCGCCCCGGGAGAAAGGAGAGGGCCACGGGGTACGGCATTTCCAGGAAAGGTCTGGCGGCGGCCCGGCTGTGGCCGAGATCGTCAATAATAACGGCTACTGCGTTTCCCGGGAAGGACGGCGCCGGGACGGACACCTTTTCCGGAACCGGAAGAATCTGTTCCACGGGGGGCCGCATCAGGTACAGGAAAAGACCGGCGGCAGCGATGGCGGTCAGAAGCGCCAGCCATCGGAGCCACCCCGCGGACTTCCCGGGTTTTTTCCCCGTCCTGCGCCGCTTGGATCCTGATGAGGCGGTCAGATTTTCACCCGCTTTCCCCGGTCCCGACCCCTTTGAGATCCTTGAACAGATCGAGCCCCTTGAGGAGATCGATGGCTCTTTGCAGCTGTGCGTCCTGTGCGGTGTCTTCCGGGATGATATGCATTATGGGCGCTGCGTCCTTTTCTTCAGGCACTGTCGTTCCGTCCTCCATCTGGTTGTTTTCCAGGTGGCCGGTCAGGTCCTTTTCCCTGGTCAGATGGCCTACAGCTTTGGCGTCGGTGTTGGAAACGACGATGTCGGGTTTAATGCCCGTTGCCTGGATGGATCGGCCGTTTGGCGTGAAGTATCTGGCTGTGGTGACCCTCATGCCGGATCCGTCCAGGAGGCGGTAGATGGTCTGAACGGACCCCTTGCCGAAAGTGGTGGTGCCGATGATAATGGCCTTCCGGTAATCCTGGAGGGCTCCCGCAACGATCTCGGAAGCACTGGCGGATCCGCCGTTGACCAACACTACGAGGGGGTATTCCGGTTCCGTTCCCTGCGGTTTGGCGTTGTAGGAGAAGTTCTGATTTTCAATCCGCCCTTTTGTGGTGACGATAGGCCCGGACTCGATGAATCGGTCCGCTATCTCGATGGCCGAGATGAGAAGGCCCCCGGGGTTGTTTCGCAGGTCGAGCACCAACCCCTTGAAGGAATCCCCCTTCTCCTCCTTGACCTTCCCGATGGCCTCCTCGAATTCCGAGGCGGTTTTTTTCTGGAAATTTGTGATACGGATATAGGCCACGTCCTCATCCACATCCTTGATTTTGACACTGAAGAGAGGAATGACGTCCCTGGTGATGGTGAACTTCAGGGGTTCCGGCTCCCCCTCCCGGACGATGCTGATCGTGACCTGGGTTCCTTTTGGCCCCCTCATGAGTTTTACCGCCTCCATGAGGGTCATGTCCTTGGTGGGCTTATCCCCGATCATGACGATTTTGTCCCCAGCGAGGATCCCCGCGCGGAAGGCGGGGGTATCGTCTATAGGTGCAATGACGGTAAGGATCTTGTCACGGATCCCGATGGTGATGCCGATCCCCTGGAACTCCCCCTGCGTGTCGATCTGCATTTCCTTATACATATCGGGGTCCATGAAGGAGCTGTGGGGGTCGAGGGACTGGAGCATTCCCTCGATGGCGCCTCTCACAAGGTTCGGGGTCTCCGGTTCCTCGACGTAATTCTTCTTAACGATGGAGAGGGCTTCAGAGAACAGACGGATCTGATCGTAGGTCCTGTCGTTAAAGGCCTGAGCATCGCCGACGGGGCTTCGATCGTAGACCGCCAGGCCCACGGCGAGCAGGAGTATCACGACAGCCCCGATCTTCAGATATCCGGCGGGCTTCATTGTTGTTTCCTCCTTCCAGGGATCATCCGGAGAACCAGGGGGCCGGGTCCACCGGTTTACCATGATGCCTTATCTCGAAATACAGGGCTGATCCCTCCAGGGAACCGCTGTCTCCAACCAGCCCGATCACCTTGTCGGCTTTCACCTCTTCGCCCACCTCGCTCCTGAACTCGGAGAGATGGCCGTAGAGCGTGTAATAGCCGCCGCCGTGGTCTATGATAATTATCCTGCCATACCCCCTCAGCCAGTCTGCGAAGATGACCCGGCCTCCGTAGACCGATCTTATGGGAGTTCCTTCGGCCGACTGCATGGTGATGCCGTTAGAGAGGGTGTAGGTACCGAAGCGTTCGTTGCGGTTTCGACCGAAAGAAACCACCATCCGGCCGGAAACAGGCCTTTTCAGAGACCCCTTCAGCGTGGAAAAGGCGGATTCGCCGGTTTCAGCCTCCCTTTTCAGGGCACCAAGGAGATCTTTCAGGTGAGTGGCCGAGGTTTCCAGTTCTCGGAGCAGCTGGGTGTTCCTGTTCTTTCGGTCCCTTACCTCAGCGAGGAGAAGTTCCCTGTCCTTCTTTTTCCGGGACAGGTTTGAGAGGCTTTCCTCGAGATCGCGGCGGGCGTTGACGAGCCGGGACTTTGCCGTCCTCAGTTCGTCCATCTGCTCCCTTTCCTGCTCGAAAAGGCCGGTTGCCTGAGCGAAAAGATCAGCATCGTGCCGGGCCAGCCTTTTCAGGTAATAGGACCGGCGCTGAAGGTCCTCAACACTGGTGGCGTTAAGGACAACACTTAGATAACTCACGTGTCCTGCTTTGTAAAGGGCAGCGGATCTCGCGGACAGCCGCGTTGCCGCCCGATCTCTCCCCGCCCTGATTTCCCGGAGCCGTTTTTCGGAATGTGTGATCTTGCCTGACAGTTCCTTTTCCTCGTTCCGAAGGTTTTTTACCCGCGTTCTGATACCTGAGATCTCCCGGTCCATGGTTTCCAAGGAACCGAGGATCGATTTTTCCTGTCGCTGGACTTTTTCAATGCGTTTTTGCGTTGTACCGATGCGGTCCTCAACGGATTCCAGCTTTTCGCTGGTGCTGTCAATGCTCTCCGAAGCGCTGTGGACGGTTGCCGGGAAGGGCGCCGAATTGAGGAAGGTCAACACGAGGATGACCGCCGCCCTTTTCATCGGGAGTGCCTTCCCACCGAAGCGAGACTGCCCAGGCCGCCAATGAGCATGCCGCTGGCCAGGATCAGGCCTATGGTTGCCAGGGGAAGAAAAGTTAAAGAATCGATGTGGAGGGTTTTCAGGACGGGCAGTTCGGCCCTCATCGAGGCAAGTCGGTGGAGGACAAAGAGAAGAGCCAGGGATACGATAGAACCCGCCAGCC
Source organism: uncultured bacterium (assembly GCA_965603295.1). Classification (GTDB taxonomy): domain Bacteria; phylum BMS3Abin14; class BMS3Abin14; order BMS3Abin14; family BMS3Abin14; genus JAFGWO01. The sequence continues at coordinate 4,090 of CBFDCL010000022.1, forward strand.
CCTGGATAACCCCTTCCACGAGAAACGGCAGCCTGATGAATCCCTCGGTGGCGCCCACAAACCGCATGATCTCCAGTTCATCCTTCCTGGCCATAACCGTGATCTTGATGGTGTTGGAGATGATGAAAACCGCTGCCAGGGAAAGGGCCAGCCCCAGCACTATGGCGCCGGCATGGAGGATCGCAAGGACCCTGTCCAGTCGATCGAGCCATTCCCTGCCGTACTGAACCTCCTCCACGAGGGCATCATCCCCTATGGCTGCGAGGATGGAATGGACACCTTCAAAGTTCCTGTGGGGGGCGGAAGGGGTCACTCTCAGGCTTGCGGGCAGAGGGTTGCTATCCAGGCCTTCGATAAGCCCGCGATTTTCGGCGAGCATGTCCTGGAACTCTTTCAGAGCCTGTTCCTTCGAAATGTAAACGACGGAAAACACCTCGGGGAGGGAGGACAGGCGGTCCTGCAAGACGTGAACATCCACCTCGGGGAACCCGTCCCTGAGAAAAACGTTGAGCCGCACCTCAGTTTTCCAGGTCTGGACGGCACCCTGGAGGTTATGTGTCAGGAGGAGGTATCCTCCCACGAGAAAAAGGCACACCGATATGATGCCTACAGTAATGGAGCTGATGAACCAGTTCTGTTTCAGGCTGGAGACGGCCCGGACTATGGACCCGAAGAACTTGTTCACGGGCTCCCTCCCTGGACCACCCGGCCCCCTTCCAGGTGGATCATCCTTCTCCCCATGGATCGCACAATCTCCAGGTTGTGCGTTGCCACCACCACGGTTGTCCCCCGGGCGTTCACATCGGCGATGACATCCATGATCCGCTCAGACGCGTCATGGTCGAGTCCTCCCGTGGGTTCGTCGGCGAGAAGAATGATCGGTTCATTGACGAGCGCGCGCGCGATAGCCACCCGCTGCTGCTCTCCCCCCGATAATGTCAGCGGGTTGGCTCTCATCTTGTGGTGGATGCCCAGCCTTTTGAGCATAATCCAGACCCGCCTGCTGATTTCCCTTTGGGGAAGGCCCAGAACCTCGAGGGACAGGGCCACGTTCTGAAAAACGTTCCTGGTGGACAGGAGTTTAAAATCCTGGAAGACGATCCCGGTTTCCCGTCTCAGGGTGTGGATCCTGGTGGACGGAAGGCGGGCAATATTCCTTCCGTGGATCAGGATCTGGCCGTTGGTGGGTCTCTCGTCGGCGAAAAGGAGTTTAAGAAGGGTGCTTTTCCCGGCCCCGCTGGGTCCTGTTATGAAAACAAAGTCCCCTTTGGGGATATGAAGGTTGATGTCCTGAAGAGCCGGAACCTCTTTCTGGTACCATTTGCTGACGTGAAAAAGCTGGATCATGGATGAAGTGGTTCCCGCCGATCTTCGGGACCGGATCGGAGAAAACCGGTCAATCGTTGTCAATCTCCGAGGCCAGGTATTCCAGGATAACCTGGTCAAGGTTCTTCTCGGAGGCTCCCGCCTGCGGCCGTGGGGAATCGGCTTCGGCAGATGGTTTTTGGTTGGAGGGTTCGCCCGGTTGACCAGGGGGCGGTGCAGAGCCGCCGGCCGCGAGTGAAGACTCTCTCGTAGCGCCGAGGGCCCCGGTGAGGATCCCCTTGATCATCCCCTTGTGCTGGTTTTCAAGGAGGTCTTTTAGCTGCGAGAGCATTCCGTCGACCCCCAGAAGCTGAGCATAGCTGGTTTTCCTCGAGGCGAGGATCCTGCCCCCCTGATATACCAGGCTCACGATCACGGGGTTATCCACACCACCGTCCTCCGTTTGGACGTGATAAACGACCCCTTCGTGCTTGATATCCGTATTGTACCCTGTCAGCATCTCATTTTCGCCGGACAGCCGCCGGGTGTTTCCAGTGCCGTTGACGTCTCCGAATCCCCTGTTTCCATAAAATATCTAATTATATACCCGGTGGCTGTCACTTCAAGGGGTTAATGATCTTCCATATCCCGTCCGTTGGGCAGGCTTCCCTGTAACAGGTTTTTACCCGCTTGCAGGAGCTCTTCCCGGAAACGATCGGCAGCGGGGGACAGGGTCCTTTTTGAGCTGGATACGACGTAGAACCCCCTTGTTATCCGCACGCCATCCAGGTTGAAGGCAGTCAGCCGTCCTTCCTCGATCTCCCTTTTTACGGTGCTTTGGGAAATAAAGGCTGCGCCCAGCCCGGCCAGCGCCCCTTCGATGACGGCCCTTGTGCTTCCCAGGGTTGCGCACCATCCCAGGGAATCATGTTCGAGACCATGTTCTGCAAGGGCTTCCTCCACTGCAGACCGGGTGCCGGAACCGGATTCCCTCCGGATCAGGGGTAGCCTGGCAAGGGATTCATGGGAAAGGGGTCTCCCTCCCTGGTCCGGAATCGTTCCAGGGGCGCCGATGAGGATGATCACGTCCTCACACAGCAGGCTGGATTCCAGGGAAGAGGTCGTTCCCGGACATCCCGTGACACCGAGGGGCACTTCCCCGGTGGCGACCTTCTCGAGGACCTTGGCCGAATCGTTGACGGTAAGGGTCACCTGGACCTCGGGATAAGAATGATGAAAAGTCTTGAGCCAGCGGGGAAGGATGTATTCTCCCGGAACGGTGCTTGCCTCGACGTGCAACTCTCCGCGGACCTGGCCGGAAAATGCCTCCACAGCCTGGATGGATTCCCTGCAAAGGTCGATGATTTTCCCTGAGAATCCGGCGAAAATCCGCCCAGCGGGTGTCAGGGTCACTGAACGCCCGACACGGTCAAACAGCTTCACACCCAGTTGACGCTCCAGGTTCAGGATGTGGGTACTCAGGGTGGGTTGGGAAAGCCCGATCTCCTGGGAAGCCCTCGAAAACCCTCCCTGCCTGGCGATGGCGTTAAAAGCTTTAATCTGACGCAGATCAATGTCTTTCATCGGTGCTCTGCTGCAGGAAACGGGAGAAGACTGAGACGGCTTCTGTCGCATTTCTCGCATAACCATCCGCCCCGATCTCCCGGGCGTATTCCGATGTTACCGCCGCACCACCCACGATGACGGGCAGATCGAGACCGGCTTCCCGGAATCCGGCGATGGCCTCTTTCATGCGGACCATGGTGGTTGTCATGAGGGCGGAAAGCCCCACGGCCTGGTACTCTTCCTCCTTCAGCTTTTGGACGAGTTCCCCGGAGGGCACGTTTTTCCCGAGATCGACCACCTCGAAACCGTGGTTCTCCAGGAGCGTGGTGACGATATTCTTGCCGATATCGTGGATGTCTCCCTCGACGGTGGCTATCAGGATCCGCCCCTTCGAGGGGGTATCCTGCCCTTTCAGGGCTTCCTTCAACGGCTCGAAGGCAGCCTTCATGGCCCTGGCGGACATGAGGACCTGAGGGAGGAAATACTCGTTCCTGGCAAAACGGTCGCCCACCTCTGACATGGCCGGGATAAGCACGTTCTCACCGATGTCCATGGGTTTCAAACCCTCATCGAGGAGCTTCAGGGCCAGGTCGCGGGCATGGTCCAGGTGGCCGTGGATGACCGCCTGCTTCAGACCTGCCGGGACATCCTCTTCCTGCGACATGGGTGTCGCGGGGGTGGTGGTTCTGTCCGGCGGTGCCGCGTAACGGTGGATGAATAAAGCTGCGTTCCGGTCCTGGTTGAGGATCACCCTGGAGGCGTCGAGGATTCCCATGGAGATCTCGTGAAAGGGGTTGATGATGGCCCCTGACAGCCCCGCACTGGCGGTCATGGCCAGAAACGCCGCGTTAAGGTACTCCCTCGAGGGAAGGCCAAAAGAGACGTTGCTCACGCCCAGAAGGGTGTTTAGCCCCAATTCTTCCCTGACAAGTGTCAGAGCCCTGATCGTCTCGCGGACTTTCTCCTGCTCCGCCCCCGCCGAGAGGGTGAGGCAGTCGATCAGCAGGTCCCGGTCCGGAATGCCGGCCTTTCTCGCTTCGTCGAGGATACGGCGGGCGATGGCGAGCCGGCCCTCCGCGGAAGGGGGTATCCCTTCCCCATCAAGGGTAAGGCCCAGAACGGCGGCACCGTATTTTTTTGCCAGGGGTAGTATCTTCCTGAGGCTCTCTTCCTCACCGGTAACGGAGTTGATCAGGACCTTGCCGTCCGCCGCTTTCAGGCCTTTTTCGATGACGTCCGGCCTCGGTGAATCCAGGCTCAGGGGGACCGGGACAGCCTCCTGGACAGCGAGGACGGCCTGGATCATGGCCGTTTCCTCATCGATCCCGGGAACGCCGACGTTGACATCAAGCATCTGGGCCCCGGCGTCGACCTGCCGGCGGGCCTCTTCCCGATAGGTATCGAACTTCCCCTCCCGAACGCATTGGGCCAGCGCTTTTCTGCCTGTTGGGTTGAGCCTTTCCCCGATGACCCGCAGGGGGCTGTTGCCCCCAAGGAAAAGCACCTGGCTGCGGCTCGACAAGCGTGTTGCCATCGGGTCCGGGAGGGGGCGGTTGGTCCTGGTCCGGACGCCGAGGCGGTCCATCTCCAGACGCATGGCAGCCGTGTGTCGGGGCGTTGTCCCGCAGCATCCCCCGATGAGGGTGGCCCCGGTTTCCAGGAACTCCCCAATAGGTCCGGCCATTTCCTCCGGGGTAGCGGGGAATACGGTCCTGTTGCCCTCCAGTCGTGGCATGCCGGCGTTGGGCATTGCCGTAAGGGGAAGCTCGGTGACAGACGCCATCCGGCTTAAGATCAGGAGGATGCCCTCCGGGCCCAATCCGCAGTTAGAGCCCACCGCTGCCGCGCCGCCTGCCTCCAGCGTGATAGCGACCGCTTCCGGGGAACTTCCCAGAAGGGTCTGGCCCGAGGGCTCGAAAGTCATCAGGGCGATGGTAGGCAGATCGGTTTGCGTCGTGGAGGCAATGAGGGCGGCCCGCGCTTCCTTGATGTCCGAGAAGGTTTCGAGAATGATGAGATCGGCCCCGGCATTAGCTAGGGCACAGATCTGCTGGGAAAAGATATCCACTGCCTCATCAAACTCGAGACCGCCCACCGGGGTGATGAACTGGCCCGTGGGTGCGACGGATCCTGCCACCAGAACGTCCCCCCCCGAGACTTCCCGGGCGTTTTTAACGGCCGCCGCGTTGAGTTCCTCCGTCCGGTGTTCGAGCCCGAAAGAGGCCAGCTTGGCCCTGTTCCCCCCGAAGGTGTTGGTTTCGATAATGTCGGCCCCGGCTTCAATGTACATCCTGTGGACAGCACATACGAGTTCCGGATCCTCGACGTTAAGCAGTTCCGGACTGGCGCCGGCGGCAAGCCCGGATTCTTGGAGCATAGTCCCCATGGCTCCGTCGAAAAGGAGATTGGTTGAGGCGATCATTTCCTTGAAGGTCGTCACAGGATGTCTCCTAGGATCCGTTGAGTGTTGAGAGTTAGCTGAGGATGAGATCGATTGGGATGATTCAGAACGCATATCCAGAAAACGACATGATTCAGGCGCCACAGATTTTTCCCAACCCTTAACTCTTAACGCTCAACCCTTAAACCGTTAATTCCTATTGAAATTATCTATAGGTATAGAAAATATCGTCATAAATCAAGGGTTTCATTAAGAAAAGACCTGGATCTGGTACTTGGTATCTGGTTCCTGGCACGTTGAACATTAAACGTTAAACGTTGAACCTGAAAATGAACCGGATAAGATCTTTTCAGGACCAGGACCAGGACCAGATCTATTCCCCTCCCTTTCATTGACACGGCACGGATGGCTGGAATAACATCTAAAATTGGTAATTGGTTTATCCCAGTCACCGGCATTTGTTCTCAATTCTCAATTTTGAGAATACAGGAGGTACTCCTTTGCGTCAGCCGTCGCGCCGGTCCGTTGATATCCCTCCCTTCCTCGTGATGGATGTCCTTGAAAAGGCTCAGCAGATGGAGAGGGCCGGGAGGTCCGTCATCCACATGGAGGTTGGGGAACCGGATTTTCCGACACCCGATTGTATCCGGGAGGCTGCCGTGCGTGCCCTTCGTGATGGCGAGACGAAATATACGCACAGCCAGGGTATGCCAGACCTGAGAGAAGCCATCAGGGAATATTACCACAACAGCTATGGTGTGGAAGTTAACCCGGACCGCATTATCGTGACGTCGGGCACCTCGCCGGCCCTTTTCCTCATCTTTGCCGCATTGCTGGAGGAGGGGGATGAGGTGATCATGACCGATCCCCACTACGCCTGCTTCCCCAATTTCGTTACTTTCCTCGGGGGCAGCCCCGTTTACTCGCGCCTGCTCGCGGAAAGCGGGTTCATGCCGGACACGGAAGATATGATGGACAAAGTGGGCAGCCGGACCGCTGCCGTTCTCATCAATTCCCCTGCCAACCCCACCGGTGCCGTTCTCGGGAAAGAGGCCCTGGAAAGGATCGCCGGACTGGGGGTGCCGGTGGTTTCGGACGAGATCTATCATGGCATCTCCTATGGAGTTAAGGAACACACGGCCCTGGAGTACACAAAAGACGCTTTTGTCCTGAACGGATTCTCCAAACTCTATGCCATGACGGGATGGAGGCTGGGTTATGTCATTGTCCCGGAACGGTTTGTCCGCCCCATGCAGAAGATCGGGCAGAACTTTTATATCTCCGCTTCCGCCTTCGTCCAGAGGGCAGGCATCGCGGCTCTGACGTCTGCGGGACCGCAGGTGAGGGCGATGGTGAGCACCTACGATGCCAGACGGCGCGAACTCCTCAATGGTCTCCGGGGGATCGGGTTTCATATTCCGGTTGATCCTCTCGGGGCCTTCTACGTCCTGGTGGACGCAAGGCATCTGGAAGAGGATTCTCACAAGCTGGCCTTCGACATCCTGGAGAAAACGGGTGTCGCAGTGACACCCGGGGTTGATTTCGGGCCGGGCGCCGAGGGGCACCTGAGGTTTTCATACGCCACTTCCCTGGAGAACCTGAAGGAGGGTGTGCGGCGTCTGGCCGAGTATATCGGGGAGGAGTCCGGTGAACGGGTCTGATTCAGCGAGACCAGGAAACCGCCTAAAAGGGCTTGCCCTGTTATCCCTTGGGGTCCTATTCCTTGGGGCGTGCGCCTCCACGGGTCTGGTGAATTTTAACCTGGAACCACTCAATGGGGAGAGAGCCTCATTCAGTCACAAGGGGTTGACCCTCACATCCCTCTATCTCGATGAGGACGGACGGAACGAGTATCTGAGGGCCAGCGGGCAAGAAGCCCTTTCAAGGGAACTCCGTGGGCTGTCCCTGATAACTTTCCTCTTCAAAGCGGCCAACGAGAGCGTCCAGGAAGCGATCATAGACCCTGCCGGGACGCGGCTTGTTTCCGGGTTTGGTCCCCCACTGAGCCCGATGAGTTATGCTCATCTTTACGTGGATCTCCCACGGAGTTCCGCGCGCCACAGGGTGCTGAAAGGGCTTCAAGGGATTGCTTTTGACAGGCCCCTGATTGTGCCTCCGGGAGGAAGTGCGGAAAAGGTGATTTTTTTCCGGCGTCCGGAACAGGTGGGTGAGGAAGTGAATATCGTTTTTGGAAGCCTGTACCTGGGGGGGTCTCAGGTGGGTCAGGCGACGTTGTCGTTCAGGGCTTTCCCCTTGGAAGAATAGGGGGATTAACCACGAAGAAGGTTCAGGATCTTGACGGCCCGAGGGTCCTTGATGCAGTAAATGGAATGGCCGCCTTCCCTTCGGAGGGATAAAATACCGCGGGATTTCAGGATTCCCAGGTGCTGCGAGATATTGGACTGTTTGAGTTCAAGCTTTTCCCCGATATTGGTCACGCACCGGCCTTCCGTGTCCAGCAGTTCCAGGATACGGATTCTTGTCGGATGAGCCAGCGCTTTGAGATACTCTGCTTGAACCGTTCTTTCCTGATCCATGTTAACCCCTCCATGAATTTGGGGCAATGGACCCGAAAACCCGGGTCCCGCTTCTTTTGTTTGAATATATTAGAATATATTAATCTATAAGTCAAATAAAAAGCCGCGCACAGTGCCGCGGCCTGGTTTCACGAATTTTCCGCCTGATCCGGAACTCGCGGGGAAAGCCCTGATCTATTCCTTGTCCCCATTCTTGATCTTTTTGTCTTCCGGGGTTACATCGATCTCGTCTTCGCCGGATGTTGCTTTCTTGAAGTTCTTAATACCTTTTCCGAGACCGGCACCGATCTCCGGAAGCTTTCCGGCGCCGAAGATCACCAGAGCGATGAGGAGTATGAGAACGAGTTCCGTGACACCGAATCCAAACATTATTCCAACCTCTTGTCCTTGAGTGAATATTCTTTATCATACCCTTGAAAACCGGTTGTGACAAGGTCCGCCAGCAGGGTCTGGTTACTCCGGTTTTTTGCCCTCAGCGGCCTCGTCATCGGCCCCGAAGGCCGGTTCTTCAGTGGAATCTGTACCCGATTCATCGGGCGCCGTCTCGACTTCAGGGGTCCCATCTTCCTCCCCCGTATCCGGGGTGGCTTTATCGTTGTCATCACCAGGGATATCCGCTTCCACCGTTTCTGCAGGGGCCTCTGGCTCTTCGGGTTCGGTTTCCGGCTCAACATCGGGAACGGCTGGTTCCATTTCCCTTTCGGGGGGTGCCGGTTTCTTGGTGGAGTGGCGAATGATAAGAAGACCGTTTTTCCCGCCGGGAACAGGGCCTTTTACGAACAGCAGGTTCTGATCTTCCCGGTTGTCCACAATCACTATGTTCTGGACCGTAACGGTGTCTCCGCCCAGTCGGCCAGCCATTTTTATGCCTTTGAACGTTTTTGCCGGGTCAGCTGCCTGGCCGATGGAGCCGGGACCTCTTTTGCTTTCGTGGGTTCCGTGAGTTGCCAGAAACCCTTTGAAGCCGTGGCGCTTCATGACCCCGGCGAACCCTTTGCCCTTGGAGGTTCCGGAGATATCCACAAAATCACCCTTGGCGAAACGGCCACAGGTAATGACCTGTCCAACGGAAAAGAGGGAGGGGTCGTCCACACGGGTCTCGCGGATGTAACGCTGCGGGGAGGATCCGGCTTTGTCGAAATGGCCCTTGAGAGGCCGGGTGGTCCGCTTCTCCTTTTTGTCCAGAAAACCGAGCTGAATGGCGTTGTAGCCGTTGCTCTTGGTGGTTTTAACCTGAAGAACGTGGCATGGGCCTGCTTGGATGATGGTGACGGGAATGGCGTTGCCCTGATGATCAAAAATCTGGGTCATACCGAGTTTTCGGCCGAGGATGGCTTGTTTCATGGGTGGACCTCCTTGTCCTATCTTATCCGTCCTCACCTGTCCGCAAGAACCGGGATTGGGGAACGAATGGTTTAGTTGGAGAACCTGGTTATCTACCTGAAAACAGAGGGGACGTCAAGAAGGGGTTCGAATTGAGAATTGAGGTTTGATGTTTGAAGTTGTGAAAAACGAGTGACGGGTAATTTGTGATTAGTGATTGGTTTAACCCAGTCACCAGTCACCGGTTACTAATCACTGCTGGTTCCCTCTGCACACCCTGTCCTCCGTAGCGTTGGCGAAGGGGGATGCACCCTGCACTCCATTCACGAATAAACGGCTCCGAATTGTAAGAGCCGTTTATTCTTGAATGGCGGAAGTGCATGGGAATCGAACCCACCATACCGGGTTTTAGCCAGTATCACTGGATTTGAAGTCCAGGAGGGCCACCAGTGCCCTAGGCACTTCCAAATTAAAAATAACCGGCAATCGAAACTCCTGTCAAGGATTTGAAATCGGAAGGCTGAGGGAGCGGCGACCGATGATGGAAGCCGGATAGCCGCCCCCTTTTTCCCCCTGGTTTCTGAGACCGGATCCGGGGCCCTGTCCACAAGGTTGGAAATTTTATCGACAGAAAAACCAAACTTGACTGTCAAACCGTAAAGTGTTAATTGAAGCTTAACAGTTAAGGGCCCTTTTGGCTTCTCATTCGCCCCGGGGAGCGGGGCAGGTTCGGATGATTGTAAGGGAGGGAACATGTCTCCTGAAGAGTTGCTCAGGAAGGTTCACCTGATGATCGACGGATGCTTCGCCAGGGGGATGGAATTGAGCGAAGTGCTTGTCGAAGTCGAAAACTATATTGACGCCCTGGAAAACTGACGCCGGTTGCCGTCGGCAGTATCTCCTATCTCATATTTCCGGACGTAGATTCGTCCGTGTTCCGGATTCCCGATCCTGAGTACTTGTCAATTGCTTCCGGAGCACTGTTTTTTCTGAGATCCGGGATCTGAAATGGGAGATTGCTTCAAAATTTCCTTAAGGAACATCCCTGTGTAACTCCTCTTAACCTGTGCCACTTCCTCCGGCGTTCCCTCGGCCGTGATCTCCCCCCCGGAATCACCCCCTTCAGGACCCAGATCGATGATGTAATCAGCGCATTTGATCACCTCGAGGTTGTGTTCGATGACGATGACGGTGTTTCCGCGATCCACAAGGTCCTCGAGGACGGACAACAACTTCCTGACGTCGTCGAAATGAAGACCGGTCGTAGGTTCATCCAGGATGTAAAGGGTTTTTCCCGTGTCCCTCTTGGCCAGTTCTTTGGACAGTTTTATTCGCTGAGCCTCCCCCCCCGATAAAGTCGTAGCGGGCTGGCCGAGCTGGATATAACCCATTCCAACGTCCTGAAGGGTGCGGAGTTTTCTCGCGATCACCGGGATCTCCGAAAAAAGGTCAGCCGCCTGGTTCACGGTGGCCGAGAGCACCTCATGGATGTTCACCCCTTTGTAAGTGACCTCCAGGGTCTCCCGGTTGAACCTCCTGCCGTTGCATACCTCGCACGTAACGTGGATGTCGGGAAGAAAGTGCATCTCGATCTTTTTGACCCCGTCGCCCTGGCACGCTTCGCATCTTCCCCCTTTGACGTTGAAGCTGAAGCGACCCGGTCGGTAACCCCGGACACGGGATTCCGGAACCTGGGAAAACAGCTCCCGGATAGGGGTGAAAGCCCCCGTGTAGGTGGCCGGGTTCGACCTGGGTGTCCTGCCGATGGGCGACTGGTCGATATCGATAACCCGGTCGATGAACTCGGAGCCCACGATTCCCGTATGAGCCCCCGGGCGCTCAGCGGAGGCGGACCGGCTCCTGGCAAGGGCCCTGTAAAGGGTCTCAATGATGAGAGATGATTTCCCGGACCCCGAAACACCGGTCACGCATGTGAATGTGCCCAGTGGGAACGCAGCGTCGATGTGCTTGAGGTTGTTGTGATGAGCGCCCTGGACGACCAGGGTCCCGCCCGTACCGTACGGCCGCCGCCGGGCAGGCACTTCAATACTCCGCTTCCCGGAAAGGTATTGTCCCGTCAGGGAATCGTCCGAGTCCAGGAGGGTCTCCGGCGTGCCCTGAGCCACAACGTGTCCTCCCCGGACACCCGCCCCAGGGCCCATATCGATGACGTAATCGGCTGTCCGGATGGTTTCCGTGTCGTGTTCCACAATGATGACCGTGTTGCCCATGTCCCTCAGGTGGAGGAGGGTCCCGAGCAGCCGGGCGTTGTCCCTCGGGTGGAGCCCGATACTGGGTTCGTCAAGAATGTAGAGGACCCCCATGAGGCTGGAACCGATCTGGGTAGCCAGCCGGATCCTCTGCCCCTCGCCCCCGGACAATGTTCCCGAGGAGCGCTGAAGGGTCAGGTAGTCCAGGCCCACCTCTTTCAGGAAACCCAGCCTCTCAAGGATCTCTTTGAGAATCCTCGAACCGATCTCGCGCTGCTTCGGTGTCAGGTCCAGTTCCTCGAAAAAACGGTCCGCTTCCCCGATGGACAGCGTGGTCACCTCGTAAATATTGCGGTCTCCGATCCTGACATGGAGGCTTTCCTCCCGAAGCCTCGCGCCGTGGCAGGAGGGACAGGGCCTGTTGCCCATGAAGATTTCGATCTCATCGCGGCTCGAGTCCGAGCTGGTCTCCAGATACCTTCGTCTCAGGTTCGGAATGACCCCCTCGAACGGTTTACGTGTTTTCCAGACCTGGCTCGCGTCCTGGTAGCGAAAGTTGATGGCTTCGGATCCGGAACCGTGAAGGATAACGTTTTTTACCGGTTCGGGCAGGGAGCCGAAAGGTGTATTGAGATCGAACTTGAAATGGTCCGCCAGGGACGTGAGAAGCTGGTAATAAAACAGGCTGTTCCTCTTACGCCATGGGGCCAGGGCTCCTTCCCTTATGGAAAGGCCGGGATCGGGGACCACCCGTTCCGGGTCAATTTCACTGGCGAAGCCGAGCCCTCCGCACGCCTCGCAGGCTCCCGCCGGATTGTTGAAGGAAAAAAACCTCGGGGAGATCTCCGGATAGCTGATCCCGCAGGTGGGGCAGGCGAGAGTCTCGGAGAAGATCTTCTCCTCCCCATCCCCCGTCAGGGCTATGAGGAGACCGTCACCCACCCGGAGTGCCAGTTCCACCGAATCGGCAAGGCGGTTTCCCGAGTCGGGTTTGATGGCCAGGCGGTCTATCACGATCTCGATATCGTGTTTTTTGTTCCGGTCGAGGATAACCCCGGAGTCCAGTTCCGTAATCCGGCCGTCGATGCGTGCCCGGAGGAAACCCTGGCGCGAGAACCTCTCGAGATCTTTTCGATACTCTCCCTTTCTCCCTCTGACAACCGGAGCGAGGATCGTAAGGCGGGTCCCGTTTTCGTATTCCAGCAAAGTGTCAATGATTTGCTGTGAGGACTGGGCTTCGATAGGTTTGCCGCACTGGTAGCAGTACGGGATACCGATCCTTGCAAAGAGCAGTCTCAGATAATCGTAGATCTCGGTAACAGTTCCCACCGTGGATCTCGGGTTCCGGCTGACGGTTTTCTGCTCGATGGAAATGGCGGGTGAAAGGCCATCGATGGAATCGACGTCAGGTTTATCCATCTGTTCTAAAAACTGACGTGCGTAAGCTGAAAGGGACTCTACGTAACGGCGTTGGCCCTCCGCATAAAGGGTATCGAAAGCAAGGGACGATTTGCCGGAACCCGATACGCCGGTGATCACCGTCAGGGTATCCCTGGGAATCCGTACAGTCACTCCCTTCAGGTTGTGCTCGCGGGCGCCCTTGATGACGATGGTGTTCGATGCCATGTTAAATTCCTATCTCAAATTTCATATTTCAGATCTCAATATGAAACCCGAATCCATTTAAAACATGTATTCCCCAAGATTTCTCTCCCGAGGCTTCTCCCTCTCCTCAGGCGAAAAGGCGAAAAAAAGTATGAAAGAAAAAAGGCTAAAAAAGGCAATTTGTAATGATATCACAAGGCTTTGATTTAATGAGAAAAAAAGAGAGTGTATAAAATGTTTGTTGTTAAAACGGAGCAGAGGGGTTCACCTTGACAGGTATCTGGTGATGGATGACACTGGCTGTCCGGAAAAACAAGGACAGCCTCCACGGTTTGTGACCCTTTGATCGTGGTTCGTACATGTGTACGGATTTTGGAGCACCCGCCGCCCCTATGAGATTTGAGATATGAGATGCCAATAAATTCCCTTTTGGAAGTAATTAACCTCACCACCACCTTTCCCGTTGACGGGGGCTCGCTGAAAGCGGTTGACAGGGTGTCCTTTTCCCTCCGGGAGGGTGAAATCCTCTGTCTGGTCGGCGAATCGGGGTGTGGAAAAAGCATGACCGCCCTGAGTATCCTACGGCTTGTTCCGGAGCCGGGGACGATCACGGGCGGTGAATTGCTTTTCAGAGGGCAGGACCTGATGCGCCTGGGAAATGAGGAGATGAGGAGTATTCGCGGGGATCGGATATCCATGATCTTCCAGGAGCCCATGTCTGCTTTAAACCCCGTTTTCACGGTGGGGGAACAGGTGTCCGAGGTTCTCCGTTACCATCGGGGGATGGAGCCTGGTGCCGCCATGGCAGCGACGGCCCGCCTTCTGAAAAGCGCCGGGATCTCCGACTCGGACCGGCGGGTGCACGATTACCCCCATCAGATGTCCGGAGGGATGCAGCAGCGGATCCTCATCGCCATGGCAATGGCCTGTGAGCCGGATCTGATCATCGCGGATGAACCGACCACAGCTCTGGACGTCACTGTCCAGGCGCAGATTCTCCGTCTTATGGAGACGCTGATCCGGGAGAGGGGAAAGAGCCTTCTCCTCATTACCCATGACCTCGGGGTGGTGGCGGAGGTGGCCGACCGTGTCTGTGTGATGTATGCCGGCGTCATCGTGGAGACAGCCTGCGTGGGAGAACTGTTCGCGGATCCCCTTCATCCGTACACCATGGGGCTGATGGGTTCCTTGCCAACCCCGGGGCGCCGGGAATACAGGTCCATTCCGGGTGCAGTACCGGATCTTGCGGCCCTTCCCGGAGGCTGCCGTTTCCATCCCCGCTGCACGAGGGCACAGAGACAGTGTGTCGAGGAGGAGCCGGATCTCGTGATGAGGAAGGGGAGGGGAGTAAGGTGCCACTTCCCGGGGAAGAACGGTTAAACGGTTGAAAGTATGAAAGTTTGCGAGTTTGAGAGTTTGAAGTTTGAAGTTGCGGTGAAGCACGTTGGACCCGCCTTCGCTAAAGCTGCGGCGTGGCATGCATTAGACGTCGGACGTTAGACCACGAATCAGTTTGACGTTGGAAGTTTGAGGTTTGAGGTTGCGGGATTAGGCTACGTTAAACGTTCAACGTGGTTTCCTTGGATCCTGGTTCTTGGATTTTGGACCTTGGATCTTTTTAAAAATTTGGTTTCCCTGTCCGCCATAGCTTCAGCGAAGGTGGATGAAATTTGAAATTGGGTATTCGAGACTGGCCCTTTATGTCAACAAAGTTCACTCAAATTGATAAGGCTCCCGAAACAGGAACCGACCTGCTTATTGAGGTGCGGGACTTTGTCAAGGTTTTCCCGATCAGGGGGGGTGTCCTGGGCCGGGAGGTGGGCGGAGTTCGGGCCGTGGATCAGGTTTCTTTTGGGGTCCGCCGTGGGGAGATCTACGGCCTCGTCGGTGAATCGGGCTGCGGCAAGACAACCCTCGGCCGTATGCTCCTCAGGCTGATCGAACCAACATCGGGAACGGTTCATTTTGACGGTCGAAACGTTATGGAACTTGAACGAGGGGAGATGAAAAGATTCCGGCGCCGGATGCAGATCATCTTCCAGGATCCTTTCGGTTCCCTTAACCCCAGAAAGACCGTCGCGTCCATCGTCGGTGAACCGCTTCGCGTCAACGGCTCGAAAAGGGAGAAGGTTCTCCCTGCCGTTCGGGAGATGTTCGGCCTGGTGGGCCTTGGGGCCGATAGCGAGTCGAAATATCCGCACGAATTCTCGGGCGGCCAGCGCCAGCGCATCGGGATTGCACGGGCCCTCATCCTCAGGCCGGAGTTCCTGGTGGCCGACGAACCGGTTTCGGCCCTGGATGTTTCCATCCAGGCACAGATCCTCAGCCTCCTGGTTGAGCTGAAAAAACAGCTGTCTCTGACCGTTCTTTTCATCTCCCATGATCTTCGTGTTGTCCGAAGCCTGTGTGACCGTGTTTCGGTCATGTACCTGGGACGCCTGGTCGAGGAGGGCAGCGTGGAGGATCTCTATGCCCGGTCTGTGCACCCCTATACCCAGGAGCTGATCCGGGCTATTCCCGAACCGGATCCCGAATCAGGCAAACGGAGCTCAGGGCTTACGGGCGAGGTCCCGAGCCCGGCGGATCCACCTTCGGGCTGTGCCTTTCATCCGAGGTGCCCCCTTGCTCGCCAGGTTTGCCGCGAGGAGGTCCCGGAGCTGACGGAAAGATGGCCCGGACACCGGGCCGCGTGCCACCTAAGATAAAAATTGAGAATTGAGAGTTTCGGATGGAGAATGGAAAAAGATCCTGTCTGAAAGGGTTCGAAAAATGATAGGTTCATTCATATTCGAAAACGATTGGTTGATCAGCTTTTTACCTGAATGATGAATCCGCACCCAAAATCGTTTACGCTCGATTCACAATTGTCAATTCTCAATTCTCAATTCTCAATTCGGAATTTTTCCCTCTATATACACATCCCCTTTTGCCTGCGTCTTTGCCCCTTCTGCCACTTTTACCGGATACCCGACATCCCCGACTGGCGTGTCTATCTGGAGGGGATCAGGAAGGAACTGGATCTCCCCGGTTTTGAGGATGCGGGCTCTGTGCGCACCATGTATGTCGGAGGCGGGACGCCCACCGTTTTCCCGGTGGTGTTTTTCCGGGAGCTGTTTCAGGTTCTCGCGGAACGTTTCGACCTTTCGCCCCTGGATGAATCCACCATCGAGACGGATGGGGATGTGACGGTTGAGGAACTCGGTCCACTGAGAGATACGGGCTTTGACAGGATCAGCATCGGTGTGAAATCGTTCCTGCCCCGGACAAGAGAACTTCTGGGGATCGAACCATGGTCCGGGAAAGATCCGGTGTCTGCGGCCCGGAAGGCGGGGTTTCCATCGGTGAGCGTTGATCTCGTTTACGGTATAGAAGGACAGACGCTGGATGAACTCGTGCTGGACCTGAAACACGTCGCCGTTACAGACCCTGACCATGTGAGCCTCTACTCTCTGGAGGAAGGGGATGGATCCGAGTGGGATCCGGATCTCGCGTCGGCGATGTTCCGGGAATCCCTGCGAGCGCTGACAGTTTTCGGCTATCAGCAGTACGAGATCACCAACTTCGCCCGGGCCAGTCACCCAAGCAGGCACAATGCCGCCTACTGGCAGGATGCCGATTACATTGGCATCGGCCCATCGGCCCACAGTTCCCTTACGCGGAACGGGGTCCGCACCCGATGGCGCAACCGCCCGGATGTCTTTCAATACCTGAAAAATCCGTCCGGCTGTCGGGAGATTCTCTCCCGGGAGGAGGGGGCCGACCGGGCCCGTGAGGCCCTGATCCTGGGGCTCAGAATGAGGGAGGGGGTCCACCGGGCGCCGTTTTACAGACGGTACGGGCATGACCCGGTGGTTCTTTTCGGGACTCACCTCCGGGAACTGAAAGAAGCGGGTCTGGTAAGGTTAAGCGCAGGAAGGATAAGGCTCACCACCAGGGGGATGCTCCTGAGCAACGAGGTCTTTGTAAGACTGATTTAAAAAATCTCATATCTCAGATCTCAGAAGGACAAATTCAAGATTCAAAACAAGATCCAAGGTCCAAGGTCTAACGTCCAATGTCCAACGTCCAACGTCTATCGTGTTTTTCCCCAACTTCAAACCTCAAACACCAAGCCGTTCACCAATCACGAATCACCGGTCACCGGCACAGATTCTCCACCCTCCATTATTTCCAGGTCTTGCCCGCAGGCGTTTTGCTGGTTATGTTATCATCCGTGTTCAGGAACACCATCACGCCCGGTGGACGGGCGGCCCCGGGTCTCCCGGGGGAAGGATGTGGATAAACAGGTGAAAAAGTGAGCGGCGACACCAGGACCGACCGGCGTCATGCGATTCTCATGGCGCTTACCGGCACTCATATCAGGACCGCGGAACCCGTGGCTTCCAGGAGCCTGGTGGAATGCCACAGGCTTGAGGTCAGCCCCGCAACAGTTAGAAGTGTTCTGGCGGAACTGGAGAACGACGGCTTTCTGAGACAGCCTCACACATCCGCCGGCCGAATCCCCACGGAAAAGGCCTACCGCTATTATGTTGATTCACTGCTGGGACGTGAGCCGGGCAGGGGAAGGTCCCAGGTGGAACGGGTCCGAAAAGCTCTCGAGGGGTTTTCGGGGGGCGTTGACGATCTCCTCAGGTGGACTTCGAGGTTCCTCTCAGACCTGTCCCATTGCGTGGGAGTCGTCCTCCCTCCGCAGCAGGGTCGCGGATCGTTTAACAGGATCACTTTCGTAGACATCGGCCGTGATACTGTTCTGGCGGTCCTGGTCTCGGTTTCAGGGGTGACCACAAACAAACTTGTCAGGACGGGGGAGGAGTTCACGCAGGAGACCCTGGATCGGATGTCCTCTTACCTGAACGATCGGTTTGCGGGAATGAGCTTGGTCGAAATGAGGCGCAGGGTGGAAAGGGATCTGGGCCGCGATCTCCAGAACCTTGAGCGTTGGATGGAAGCGGCTCTGAAGCTCAGTTCGGGGCTTTTTGAGGAAACCGATGGCCCGCAGCAGGTCTATCTTGAAGGGGGCGCCCACATCCTGGAAATGCCCGAATTCCTCACTGATCTTGACAGTATGAGGGCAGTTTTCAGAGCTTTCGATGAGAAAAGGGAGCTTGTGGCTCTGCTGGACCAGACGATCAAGGCCAGTGAGCTTTCCGTATTCATCGGATCGGAAACAGGCATGGAGGGGATGAAAGGCACGAGTCTCGTTGTCTCTACCTATGGGCAGGAGGGCGGGCCCCTTGGTGCGGTTGGCGTCATCGGACCGACGCGGATGGATTATTCGATGGTAATCCCCCTTGTAGGCTCGACGGCAAAAGTAGTCAGCGACAGTTTTACCGGGGTCAATGACCGCTAGTGCAACAGGAGGTTTCAACTTGAGCGATCACCAGAAAAAGCCACCGGGAAAAGGAAAAAAAACCGATGATCCCGGGATCCGGATCCCCGTCAGCGGGGATGATGCGGGTTCCATCCCGACCGTGGAGGAGGAAAAAGGCCAGCCTGTGATCCTTTCCGCCGAGGAGTACGGGGCTCTCATGGCCCAGATCGAAGAACTCAAGGATCGCTACCTCCGGGCGGCTGCGGATTTTGACAATTCCAGGAAACGTGCGGAAAAGGAAAGGGAAAATATCATTTGCTATGCCAATGAAA
Source organism: uncultured bacterium (assembly GCA_965603295.1). Lineage (GTDB taxonomy): Bacteria > BMS3Abin14 > BMS3Abin14 > BMS3Abin14 > BMS3Abin14 > JAFGWO01. The sequence goes on from CBFDCL010000022.1 coordinate 22,680, forward strand.
AGCTCATTGGCGACCTGCTGCCGATCCTGGACAACCTTGAAAGAGCCCTTTCCTCCGATCAGGATGGAACCGGTGTGGAAAGTATCCTCGAGGGCGTTCACATGGTCAGCAGACAGCTCCATTCGTTACTCATCGCTTGCGGGTTGGAACCCGTCCAGGCGGTGGGTTCGGAGTTCGATCCCCAGATCCACGAAGCTGTTGGCGTCCTGCCGTCCGAAAATCACAAAGAGGGGACCGTGGTCTCGGAATTTCAGAAGGGCTACCGGCTCAAGGGGAAAGTACTAAGGCACTCCATGGTTCATGTGGCCGGTAAACCCGGCGGCGGTCCCACCGGGGAAGAGCGTTAGGAGGATGGCTTCCAGACGCGACTATTACGAGGTGCTGGAGGTGAGCAGGGACTCGTCTTCGGAAGAGATCAAAAAAGCCTACAGAAGGCTGGCCATCCAGTATCACCCTGATCAGAATCCCGATAACAGAGAAGCCGAGGAGAGGTTCAAAGAGTTAAGTGAGGCCTATTCCGTCCTTTCCGATACCGAAAAGAGACGTATCTTCGATCAGTTCGGACATGCCGGGTTGTCAGGCAGCGGGGCCGGGGCGAACGGTTTCGATTTCGGTGGATCCTTTGCCGATTTATTTTCCGATATCTTCCAGGATTTTTTCGGTGCTGGCCGGGGTTCACGAAGGCAGCGCGGTATCAGGGGCGATGATCTAAGGTATCGGCTGGACGCTGATTTCGAGGAAGCTGTTTTCGGGGTCCACAAGGAAATCCGGTATCCCAGGCTGACGGAATGCGAACGGTGCCTCGGTAACGGTGTTGAGCCGGGGTACACCCCCGTGGAGTGCCAGGTCTGCGGCGGAAGGGGGGAGGTGCTTTACCAGCAGGCTTTCTTTACCATGTCCCGGACCTGCCCCAACTGCGGCGGGCAGGGGAAAATCGTTGAAAACCCCTGTACCGGTTGTCGGGGGGATGGGCGCGTCAGGAAGGAGAGATCCCTGACGGTACGTATCCCACCGGGAGTCAACGACAAGACCCGCCTGAGGATCCGGGGGGACGGGGATGGGGGGATCGGGGGTGCGGACCCGGGGGACCTTTTCGTGGAAGTTCATGTCAGACCCCACCCCTTCTTCCTCCGGGAGAGCGACGATATCATCTGTGAAATTCCCATCAGGATGGAAGTGGCCGCTGCAGGAGGAACGGTCCATGTCCCCACTCTGGAAGGTTCCAGAGAGCTCAAGATCCCGCCCGGGACCCAGCCGGGCCAGGTTTTTCACTTCAAGGGACAGGGGGTCCCCAGGTTGAACAGGAACGGGAAAGGGGATCAATACGTTCGCGTTCAGGTGGAGATCCCGGCGAAACTTTCCCGCCGGCAGAAAGCGATTCTCGAGGAGTTCTCCTCCGAGTCAAAACCTTCTTCCTATCGATCCGTGACCGAGTTTTCCAAAAAGTTCTCCCAATACCAGAAAAAGTAAAACCCGCCCTTGCATTCTGCTCCCCGGAACACCCATAATAACGCACCGGGTCTGCTTTCCACATCCAGCATGGTTCCTCCTTGCATGTTGAAGGTCTGTCCAAAGCGGCTGTTGACATAGCGCATGCCCAACGGGAGAGTGGCTATGAACGATGAAACCAGGGAAAATCCCCAGGGGGCCGTTCCTGCGGCCCAGGAGTCTGTTCCGGATCCAGGTAAGGCGGAGGAGGGTACCGCCTCCCCTTCCGGCAACGACGGCCCTGACAAACAGTGGAGAATCAGGATCGGCTGGAAAATCACCACTATCGTTGTGGTTGTCCTTGCGGTCCTGGCTGTGGTCAATATTGTATTTGTCCGTGACCGTTTCAGCGAAACGATGAACCGTGAGTTCGAGAGCAAGGGCAAGGCTATCGCCACATCCGTCGCGAATGCCAGCGAGGAGAACCTGGCCATCGGGAACATCGGGGTTATCCAGTCCATTATGGAAAACTTCAAGGATGTCCACGGCGTCAGCTACATCTTCGTCCAGAACGCGGAGGGGCGGATGGTGGCCGGAACCTTTGAGGGGGATTTTCCCGAAAGCATCCTGGATATAAACCCCTTGACGGGCGAGGAACCGTTTAAGATCGTCCGGTATCAGCAGGAGGATGTAGGGGATATTCTTGAGGTTGCTGTTCCCGTCCTTTTCGGGCAGGCGGGTACCGTCCGTGTCGGGATGAATTACGGCCTCATTGTCGAAGAGCTTGACCGAATAACCCGTAACCTCATCACCCAGTTTGCCATCGCACAGATCCTCGGCCTCATCCTCCTCCACTTCGTCGTCCTTTTCCTGCTGCGGCACATGAAAACGGTGGTGGACGCCCTCAAGAGGGTTGGAAATGGAGACCTTTCCGTCCGGGTGATCGTGAACAGTCGGGATGAGTTCATGGACCTTACGAAGAACCTGAACGCGACCCTTGATCACCTTTCCACCATGATCAGAAGGGTGGACCAATCCTACCGGGGGATATCGCAGGCCAACTCTCTCATCACCAGAGTTTACAACGATGTCCTTGAGGGGACCGAGCAGCAGGCGGGTCTCGCGGCGGAAACCATGGAATCGGTGGAGAACAACAAAAAGATGATCGATGAGGTCACCGGTGGTATCCACGTCCTCGAGAACTCCGCCAACGACAGTTTTTCCAGTATTATGGAGATGGGCGCTTCCATCGAGGAGGTCTCCTCGATGTCCGATTCCCTTTTCAAGTCGGTGAACGAGTCCAACACCGCCATTGAGAACCTTTCAACTTCAATTGAGGAGATCAGCCAGAATCTGTTCTCCCTTTCCAAATCCTCCGATGAGACCGCGAGCGCCATGAACGAGATGAGCGCCAGCATCGTCCAGGTGCGCGGCAACGCCGAAAGCACGTCTCAGGATGCGGTCCAGATGACCCAAGTGGCCGAACGCGGGGCCGAGGAGTCACGAAACGCCATGGAGGGCATGAAGGCCATCAAGGAAAGTTCGGGGCAGGTGAGCCGGATGATCTCCCTCGTTTCGGAAAGGATCGAAGAGATCGACGAGATCCTGCGTTTCATCACGGACATAACGGGCAAGACGAATCTCCTTGCTCTTAACGCCGCCATTATTGCGGCGCAGGCGGGCGCACAGGGGAAGGGGTTTGGCGTTGTTGCGGACGAGATCAACGAACTGGCTCAAAATACGAAAGCTCAGACCAACCGCATCGCCAAAGTGATCGAAGGGATCCGCGAGGAGGTTGCACGGACCAGCGAGGCCGTCGGGGAATCCGACCGCAAGGTGGACAACGGGGTGGAACTTGTGGAGAAGGTCACCACAGCCCTCGAGGGGATCATGGAAAACACCATGCTCGTTTCCCACAGGGTTGAGGAGATCGCCCAGACAACATCGGAACAGGCGGATACGAGCAGCAGGGTTCTTAAGACCACCGAAAACCTCACCGAAACGGCAAACAACATTCGGGAGGTCAGCGAACAACAGGCTCAGGCGGGGGACAAACTTCTTGAAATGTCCAGGCAGATCCAGCAGGCAGCGGAAAAGGTCAAAACCAGCACTGAGGAGCAGACAGGGACCAGTCAGCAGATCAACAAGGACCTGACGAAAATCTCCGAGACGGTCCGCGGCATTACGGAATCCACCGAGATTCAGGTGGTAAACGGGACAAAAGTCCTGAAGATGACCGAAGACCTGGCCGGTGTCATTGAGAAAAACCGTGAAGCGGTGCTGAGTCTGAAAGAGGTTATCGGCGACCTGAACCAGAGGATGGAAGCCCTCGCCCATGAGCTGGCCTCGTTTGTGACGGAGGAAAAAATCCGTTCTGACTCCTGACTCCTGGATTCTGGATTCTGAGATCGAACCAACGGCCCCCCCGAAAATCGGGAGGGCCGTTGGTTCGTTACGGTTGTTTTCAGTCCGCCTGGTGTCCCTGGGCGTTGTCCCCGGGGGCCCCGGAGGTACCGGGATCACCTGCATCACCGATGTCCCCCTGGTGAACGGAGCCCTTCCCCATCTCATCGTGATGTTTGCCGCCGGCAGCGAGGAGAGGCGCGGCGAACATGGTCATGAGAAAAGCCGAAACGATCAGAAAAACATAAATCTTTTTCATTATATCTCCCCTTTCATGATTTGGTTCAGGTTCGGGTCCATCTGACATGTTTTCATCGTGGCTTGTCCGCTGCAGGTCTTTTTTTCCAAACCTCCTTTCCCCGGGTCCGGGTCCGTCCTTGTCCGGACCCGGACAAAAAACCGGGATGCCGAAAATCGGGGGGATATTTCGGCATCCCGGCTGTCTCAAAGAGACCCTGTGGGCTTTCCGCCCCACCCTCGCGGGTGGTTTAGTATTATCGTTTATCTAAATTTTTCAGATCAGAGGGTTTTAACGGGGTTTCCACCTCCTGCAACACCTCTACCGGATCGTTCCGTATATATTGTCCGGAATCGTCCCGCTGTCCGGGCGGCTTCTTTCCCTTCGTATCCTATTTGGACACCCTCGCAGGGGAACGGTTTAATTTCGGAAGGAAAAATGCGCACCGGGGATTAGAGGCTCATTACCGGGGTGTCCAGTACAGGGCGGTACAAGAGTGCCTCGGCCAGATGCTCCGGGGCCGGGAAAAGTTCCCCTTCCAGGTCGGCAATGGTACGGGCTACCCTCAGGACGCGATGATATCCCCTTGCCGTCAGCCCCAGGTTTCTCATCGCACCATCTAAAATTCGGCGGTGTTCCGTTCGGAGGGGTGATAACTCCCGGAGACGTTCGGGCCACAAGCGGGCGTTCAGGGATCCCGATTCCTTTCCGAAACGCCCGTATTGGATTGATCGACACCGGTCGACCCTCTGGAAAACCGATTGAGAGGGTTCCCCGGTGTCATCCGGCTGCAGCATGTCGGGTTCGAGGGTCCGGACCTGGACAACAAGATCGATGCGGTCGAGGAGCGGGCCTGATATACGTCTCCGGTAACGGGCTATCGCTGACGGGGGACAGGCACAGGGTTTTGTCTCGTGGCCGAGGTAGCCGCAGGGACAGGGGTTTGTCGTCCCCACGAGGAGGAAGTCAGCCGGATAAGATACCGAGCGGGATGCCCGCGAGATTATGATCCGGCCGTCCTCCAGAGGCTGTCTGAGGGTTTCCAGGGCCGATCTTCTGAATTCGGACATTTCGTCCAGAAGGAGAACCCCCCTGTGGGCGAGGGTGATCTCTCCAGGCCTGGGAATAGTGCCGCCCCCCGCAAGACCCACATGGGAGATAGTATGATGGGGGGCCCGGAACGGAGGGGTGTCCAGAAGCCCGCCGTTCGGGGAAAGAAGGCCGGCAACGCTGTGAATGGCCGTAACCTCCATGGATCCCTCCGTGCTGAGCCGGGGGAGTATACTGGTCATACGCCGTGCCAGCATTGTTTTTCCTGAGCCGGGAGGGCCGATAAACAGGAGGTTGTGACCTCCGGCCGCAGCTATTTCCAGCGCTCTTTTTGCCAGGGGCTGCCCGGAAACATCCTTCAGGTCCGGCACGTTGTCCGGTTTCCGGACGGAGGGTTTGACGGTTTTCTCCAGTTCCCGGGCACCTCTCAAATAATCGGTCAGTTCCGAGAGACAGTTTGCCGAAAGAGGGCGAAATCCCTCGACCAGGGAGGCTTCGGAAGCCATCTCCCGGGGAAGGATCATCCCTTCCAGGCCAGCGTTTCGGGCCAGTAAAGCTGCCGGGAAGGCCGGTTCCCTCCCGACTACTTCACCTGTCAGCGACAGCTCCCCCATGACAAGGTATCCCTCCAGTGCGGAGGCCGGAAAGGCTTTGAGAGCCGCCAGGATCCCGAGGGCGATGGGGAGATCGAAACGGCCCCCCTCTTTCCTGAGGTCCGCCGGGGCGAGGCTAACGGTGATCCTGGCCGGAGGCAATTCATATCCCGAGTTTCTCAGGGCTGCCAGGACCCTTTCCCGGCTCTCACGAACAGCCGTATCGCCCATTCCAACGATTGTGAGCCCCGGAAGGCCGTTTGTAATGTCCAGTTCCACGTGTACGGGGACAGCGTGCAGACCGGATACGGTGCAGGACAATATTCTGGAAACCATGGTGGCGGCCTTCCCTGATATGGGTACCGGGACCCGACTCGAGG